>NZ_VMNE01000029.1:0-45270 GCF_013277565.1 Streptococcus sp. k-90
CAGCGGTAACACCAGTTGTAGATCCAAGCAACTTGACTGAAGCAGAAAAAGCTAAGGTAGCAGACGAAGTTAAGAAAGCTAACCCAACAGTAACAGATGTTAAAGTTGGCAAAGATGGCACAACTACAGTAACCTTCCCAGATGGCAGCACAGCCGTTATTCCATCAGGTGATGCAGTTAAGAAATCATCAGATAACGTAGTTAAGGATCCAGCGGTAACACCAGTTGTAGATCCAAGCAACTTGACTGAAGCAGAAAAAGCTAAGGTAGCAGACGAAGTTAAGAAAGCTAACCCAACAGTAACAGATGTTAAAGTTGGCAAAGATGGCACAGCAACTGTCACTTACCCAGATGGTACAACAGCAGTAATCCCAGCAGATAAGGCAGTTAAGAAATCTAATCCAACAGCAACAGATGTTAAAGTAGGTAAAGATGGCACAACAGCAGTAATCCCAGCTAATAAAGCAGATGATAAGTCTAAGGATGCAGATGGTGTTAAAGATCCATCAGTAACACAAGTTACAGATCCAAGCAACTTGACAGACGCTGAAAAAGCTAAAGTAGCAGATGAAGTTAAGAAATCAAACCCAACAGCAACAGATGTTAAAGTAGGTAAAGATGGCACAACTACAGTAACCTTCCCAGATGGTAGCACAGCTGTAATCCCAGCTGATAAAGCAGTTACATCTGCTGAACAAGGCTCACATGCAGTAGCACCAGCTGATAAAGCAGTTACATCTGCTGAACAAGGCTCACATGCAGCAACACCAGCTAAGAAAGCAGGAGCGAAAGAGTTGCCAAATACAGGTACAGTAGATTCTACTGTAGCTATGGTAGCAGCAGCCGCAAGTGCATTACTTGGTCTTGGTCTTGCAGGCCGTCGTCGTAAAGAAGACGAAGAAGCTTAATTGGCAGATTATTTGATAATTATCAGATGATAAGTCCGATTTTCAAAGCTTAAATAAGTACCTCTCATAAGAAAATCTCCTAGCAGGAAAGTCTGCTAGGGGATTTTTGCATTTCAGGAAGTTGAAGGCTGACTGTAAGCGCGTCATAATATAGTGGAGTGAAATAAGATGTGAAGAAATAGATTAGGAAATTCAAATTAATTTCTAGGAATATTTTAGTATGCACAATGTAGTATTCTAGATTCAATATGATATATTTTAGGAGTCATGGTGTACTATTATAGTTTCAATATACTATAATTTCTAAAAATATTTTCAAAGCCAAAGTGTACTACTACTGTTTCAATTTTTAATATGTTTCGTTATTATATGATTTTAAAGCCGTCATATTGACATACAATTTAATTTTTACTATAATTCTTGCAGGAGGATACGTCTAATGAAAATAATAAAAAAATTGATGCAAATTGCATTGGCAGTCTTTTTCTTCGGTTTGCTAGCGACAAGTGCAGTATTGGCGGATGATGCTGATTCAGAAGGTTGGCAATTTGTCCAAGAAAATGGTAGAACCTACTACAAGAAGGGTGAACTCAAAGAAACCTACTGGCGAGTGATTGATGGCAAGACCTATTATTTTGATTATAATGGTGAAATGGTTGTTGGTTGGCAGTACATTCCAATGCCAGTTAAAGGATATACAATTGGTCCTTACCTTAATGGTATAAGATTAGAAGGTTCCCCAATGCCAGAATGGTACTACTTTGACAAAAATGGAGTGCTACAAGAGTTTGTTGGTTGGAAAGCATTAGAGATTAAAACTAAAGACAGTGTTGGAAGAAAGTATGGGGAAAAACGTACAAATCTGGAAGATAAAGAAGAGAAGAGTTTTTACACGAACTATTACTTTAATCAAAATCATTCTTTAGAGACAGGTTGGCTTTATGACCAGTCTAATTGGTATTATCTAGCTAAAACGGAAATTAATGGAGAAAACTATATTGGTGGTGAAAGACGTGCAGGTTGGATAAATGATGGTTCAGCTTGGTACTATCTAGATCCAGAAACTGGTATCATGCAAACTGGTTGGGAACAACTTGGCAATAAGTGGTACTACCTTCGTTCATCAGGAGCCATGGCAACTGGTTGGTATCAGGAAGACTCAACTTGGTATTATCTAGATGCTGAAAATGGCGATATGAAGACAGGCTGGCAATATCTTGGTAACAAGTGGTACTATCTCCGTTCATCAGGAGCCATGGCAACTGGTTGGGTGAAAGATGGTTCAACTTGGTACTACCTAAATGCAAGTAATGGAGATATGAAGACAGGTTGGACAAAAGTAGGAGGAAACTGGTATTATCTCAATTCCTCTGGAGCAATGGTTACAGGTAGCCAAACTATTGATGGTAAAGTTTATAACTTTGCTTCATCTGGGGAGTGGATTTAATCTTGGAGGAGATACAAATGAAGCTTTTGAAAAAAATGATGCAAGTCGCACTAGCAACATTTTTCTTTGGTTTGCTAGCTACAAATACGGTATTTGCGAATACCACAGGTGGCCAATTTGTTGATAAGGATAATAGAAAATATTATGTAAAAGATGATCATAAAGCAATTTATTGGCATAAAATAGACGGTAAAACTTACTATTTTGGTGATAAAGGAGAAATGGTAGTTGGATGGCAATACTTAGAAATTCCTGGAACAGGTTATCGTGATAATTTATTTGATAATCGTCCAGTCTTCGAAATTGGCCTTCAGGAGAAGTGGTACTATTTTGGACAAGATGGAGCTTTGCTAGAACAAACAGATAAACAAGTACTAGAGGCAAAAACGTCTGAAAATACAGGAAAAGTATATGGTGAACAATATACTCCATCTCCTGAAAAGAGAACTTATTATTTTGATAATAATTATGCTGTAAAGACAGGCTGGATTTATGAAGACGGCAATTGGTATTATTTAAATAAGCTAGGAAATTTTGGCGATGATTCTTACAATCCACTACCAATTGGTGAAGTTGCTAAGGGTTGGACTCAAGATTTTCATGTTACTATTGACATTGATAGAAGCAAACCTGCTCCATGGTACTACTTGGATCCAAAAACTGGAATCATGCAAACTGGTTGGAAACAACTTGGCAATAACTGGTACTACCTCCGTTCATCAGGTGCAATGGCGACTGGCTGGTATCAAGAAGGCTCAACTTGGTACTATTTAGATGCTGAAAATGGTGATATGAAAACGGGCTGGCAATACCTTGGTAACAAGTGGTACTATCTTCGTTCATCAGGAGCAATGGCAACTGGCTGGTTCCAGGTCGGTAGTAAATGGTACTATGCTTATAGTTCAGGTGCTTTAGCAGTGAATACCACTGTAGAAGGCTATTCTGTTAATTATAATGGCGAATGGGTTCAATAATGAAAGAGGCGATTGTAAAGGAAACAATCGCTTTTTTTGTGAAAATATAATAAAATAGATAGGAAAGAATAAATACTTGTATGAAAAATGGGACGGCTTATTCGTCTAGTAAAAGGAAAATATGACAAAAAAACTTGGTGTCGGTCAGGCGCATAGTAAGATTATTTTAATAGGGGAGCATGCGGTCGTTTATGGTTATCCTGCTATTTCCTTACCTCTTTTGGAGGTGGAGGTGACTTGTAAGGTGGTTCCTGCTGAAAGTCCTTGGCGCCTCTATGAGGAGGATACTTTGTCCATGGCGGTTTATGCTTCGCTGGAGTATTTGGATATCAAAGAAGCCTGCATTCGTTGTGAGATAGACTCGGCTATCCCTGAGAAACGGGGAATGGGATCGTCAGCTGCTATCAGCATAGCGGCCATTCGTGCGGTATTTGACTACTATCAGGTAGACTTGCCTCATGATGTACTAGAAATCTTGGTCAATCGGGCTGAGATGATTGCCCATATGAATCCTAGTGGTTTGGATGCTAAGACCTGTCTCAGTGACCAACCCATCCGTTTTATCAAGAACGTAGGATTTACAGAGCTTGAGATGGCTCTATCCGCCTATTTGGTGATTGCCGATACGGGTGTTTATGGTCAAACTCGTGAAGCCATCCAAGTGGTTCAAAACAAGGGCAAGGATGCCCTACCATTTTTGCATGCCTTGGGAGAATTGACTCAGCAGGCAGAAGAAGCAATTAGACGAAAAGATGCTGAAGGAGTGGGGCAAATCCTCAGTCAAGCGCATTTGCATTTAAAAGAAATTGGTGTTAGCAGCCCTGAGGCAGACTCTTTGGTTGAAACTGCTCTTAGCCATGGTGCTCTGGGTGCCAAGATGAGCGGTGGTGGGCTTGGAGGCTGTATCATAGCCTTGGCAGACAATTTGACACACGCACAAGAACTAGCAGAAAGATTAGAAGAGAAAGGAGCTGTTCGGACATGGATAGAGAGCCTGTAACAGTACGTTCCTACGCAAATATTGCCATTATCAAATATTGGGGAAAGAAAAAAGAAAAAGAGATGGTACCTGCAACTAGCAGCATCTCTCTGACTTTAGAAAATATGTACACGGAGACGACCTTGTCACCTTTGCCAGACCATGCGACAGCTGATGCCTTTTATATCAATGGTCAGCTACAAAATGAGGCGGAGCATGCCAAGATGAGTAAGATTATTGACCGTTACCGTCCAGCTGGTGAAGGCTTTGTTCGTATTTATACTCAAAACAATATGCCTACCGCAGCGGGCCTATCCTCAAGTTCTAGTGGTTTGTCTGCCTTGGTCAAGGCTTGCAATGCTTATTTCCAGCTTGGATTGGATCGGAGTCAGTTAGCGCAGGAAGCAAAGTTTGCCTCAGGCTCTTCTTCTCGGAGTTTTTATGGACCACTCGGTGCCTGGGATAAGGATAGTGGAGAAATTTACCCTGTAGAGACAGACTTGAAATTAGCTATGATTATGTTGGTGCTAGAAGACAAGAAAAAACCAATCTCTAGTCGTGATGGGATGAAACTTTGTGTGGAAACCTCGACGACCTTTGACGACTGGGTGCGTCAGTCTGAGAAAGACTATCAGGATATGCTGGTTTATCTCAAGGAAAATAACTTTGCCAAGGTTGGGGAATTGACTGAGAAAAATGCTCTGGCGATGCACGCTACAACCAAGACTGCTAGTACAGCCTTCTCTTATCTGACTGATGCATCTTATGAAGCCATGGACTTTGTTCGCCAGCTTCGTGAGCAAGGTGAGGCTTGCTATTTTACCATGGATGCTGGTCCCAATGTCAAGATCCTCTGTCAAGAGAAAGACTTGGAGCATTTATCAGAAATCTTCGGTCAACGTTATCGCTTGATTGTGTCAAAAACAAAGGATTTGAGCCAAGATGATTGCTGTTAAAACTTGCGGAAAACTCTATTGGGCAGGCGAATATGCTATTTTAGAGCCTGGGCAGTTGGCCTTGATAAAGGCCATTCCCATCTATATGAAGGGCGAGATTGCTTTTTCTGATAGTTACCGTATTTATTCGGATATGTTTGATTTCGCAGTGGACTTGACGCCAAATCCTGACTACAACTTGATTCAAGAAACGATTGCTTTAGTGGAAGATTTCCTGACTTCTCATGGGCAGACCTTGCAACCTTTTTTTCTCGAAATCCGTGGCAAAATGGAAAGAGAAGGGAAAAAATTTGGTCTAGGTTCTAGCGGCAGCATCGTTGTCTTGGTTGTCAAGGCTTTACTAGCTCTGTATGATGTTTCTGTTGATCAGGAGCTCTTGTTCAAGTTGGCTAGCGCTGTCTTGCTCAAGCGAGGAGACAATGGTTCTATGGGGGACCTTGCCTGTATCGTAGCAGAGGATTTGGTTCTCTACCAATCTTTTGATCGCCAAAAGGTAGCTGCTTGGCTAAAAGAAGAAAATTTGTCGACAGTTTTAGAGCGTGATTGGGGCTTTTCAATTTCGCAAGTGAAACCAACTTTAGAATGTGATTTCCTAGTGGGATGGACCAAGGAAGTGGCTGTATCGAGTCACATGGTCCAGCAAATCAAGCAAAATATCAATCAGAGTTTTTTAACTTCCTCAAAAGAAACGGTAGCTGCTTTGGTAGAAGCCTTGGAACAGGGGAAAGTTGAAAAAATTATCGAGCAAGTAGAAGTAGCCAGCCAGCTTTTAGAAGGCTTGAGCACAGATATTTACACGCTTTCGCTCAGACAGTTGAAAGAAGCCAGTCAAGATTTGCAGGCTGTTGCCAAGAGTAGCGGTGCTGGTGGCGGTGACTGTGGTATTGCCTTGAGTTTTGATGAGCAATCAACTGAAACCCTAAAAAACCGTTGGGCCGATCTGGGGATTGTGCTCTTATACCAAGAAAGGATAGGACATGACGACAAATCGTAAGGATGAGCATATCCGCTATGCCCTTGAGCAGAAAAGTTCCTATAATAGCTTTGATGAGGTGGAGTTGATTCATTCTTCCTTGCCTCTTTACGACCTGGATGAAATCGATCTGTCGACAGAGTTTGCTGGTCGAAAGTGGGATTTTCCTTTTTATATCAATGCTATGACGGGTGGAAGCGATAAGGGAAGAGAAATCAATCAAAAGCTAGCTCAGGTAGCAGATGCCTGTGGTATTTTGTTTGTGACGGGATCTTATAGCGCAGCCCTCAAAGATTCAACAGATGACTCTTTTTCTGTCAAGTCTAGCCATCCAAATCTCCTTCTTGGAACCAATATTGGATTAGACAAGCCTGTCGAGTTAGGCCTTCAGACTGTAGAAGAGATGAATCCTGTTCTCTTGCAAGTGCATGTCAATGTTATGCAGGAATTGCTTATGCCTGAGGGAGAAAGAAAGTTTCGAAGCTGGCAATCGCATCTGGCAGACTATAGCAAGCAAATCCCTGTTCCGATTGTCCTCAAGGAAGTTGGCTTTGGGATGGATGCCAAGACCATCGAGAGAGCCTATGAATTGGGTGTTCGAACTGTTGATCTGTCTGGTCGTGGTGGTACCAGCTTTGCCTACATTGAAAACCGTCGCAGTGGCCAGCGTGATTATCTCAATCAATGGGGCCAGTCTACCATGCAAGCCCTTCTCAATGCCCAAGACTGGAAAGACAAGGTCGAACTCTTGGTCAGTGGAGGCGTTCGGAATCCGCTGGATATGATTAAGTGCTTGGTCTTTGGTGCCAAGGCTGTAGGCCTGTCTCGAACAGTTCTGGAATTGGTTGAAACCTACACAGTTGAAGAAGTGATTGACATTGTCCAAGGCTGGAAAGCAGATCTACGCTTAATTATGTGTGCTCTTAACTGTGCCACTATAGTAGATTTACAAAAAGTAGACTATCTTCTTTATGGAAAATTAAAAGAAGCAAATGATCAGATGAAAAAGGCGTAACCACCGCCTTTTTTCCATCTTCAGACCGAGGTGACTTTTTTGAATTGTGATAAAATAGAAGGGTGAGGATGAACCTATGAGAAAATTTAAAATCTTTTTATTTATCGAAGCCTGTCTTTTTACAGGAGCTCTGATTTTGATGGTATCAGAGCATTTTTCGCGTTTTCTGCTGATTTTATTCCTCTTTTTGCTTTTGATTCGCTATTACACTGGTAAAGAGGGAAATAACCTTCTTTTGGTAGTGGCAACCATTCTCTTCTTTTTCATCGTTATGCTCAATCCTTTTGTGATTTTAGCTATTTTTGTTGCGGTTATTTATAGCCTCTTTCTTCTTTATCCGATGATGAATCAAGAAAAAGAGCAGACCGATTTGGTTTTTGAAGAGGTGGTGACGGTTAAGAAGGAGAAAAATCGTTGGTTTGGAAATCTCCATCATTTTTCAAGTTACCAGACTTGCCAGTTTGATGATATCAATCTCTTTCGTCTCATGGGTAAGGACACCATTCATCTGGAGAGGGTCATCTTAACCAATCATGACAATGTCATTATCCTCAGAAAGATGGTAGGAACGACCAAAATCATCGTACCTGTAGATGTGGAAGTCAGTCTCAGCGTTAACTGTCTCTATGGTGATTTGACTTTTTTCAACCAGCCCAAGCGAGCCCTCCGAAATGAACACTATCATCAAGAAACAAGAGACTATCTTAAGAGTAACAAGAGTGTCAAGATTTTCTTGACCACTATGATTGGGGATGTGGAGGTGGTCAGAGGATGAAAAAACAAGCCTATGTAATGATGGCTCTCACCTCCATCCTGTTTGTCTTCTTTTTCTCCCACAGCTTGCTGGACATCCTTGACTTTGACTGGTCTATTTTCTTGCATGATGTCGAAAAAACAGAAAAATTTGTCTTTTTGTTGTTGGTATTCAGCATGTCCATGACCTGTCTCTTAGCCCTATTTTGGCGAGGTATTGAAGAGCTTTCTCTAAGAAAAATGCAGGCTAATCTCAAGCGTTTATTGGCAGGTCAAGAAGTGGTTCAGGTTGCAGATCCAGATTTGGATGCCAGCTTCAAGTCCTTGTCTGGCAAACTTAACCTTTTGACAGAGGCTCTTCAAAAGGCTGAAAATCACAGCCTTGTTCAGGAAGAGGAAATTATCGAAAAAGAACGGAAGCGGATTGCTCGGGATTTGCACGATACGGTCAGTCAGGAGTTGTTTGCGGCCCACATGATTTTATCAGGTGTCAGCCAGCAGGTTTTGAAACTGGACAGAGAAAAGATGCAGACCCAGTTGCAGAGTGTCACAGCTATTTTAGAAACCGCCCAGAAGGATTTGCGGGTCTTGCTCTTACATTTGCGACCAGTTGAACTGGAGCAGAAGAGTCTGGTTGAGGGAATTCAAATCCTCTTAAAAGAGCTTGAGGACAAGAGTGATCTCAAGGTTAGTTTCAAGCAAAATGTAACGAAATTGCCTAAGAAAATCGAGGAGCATATCTTCCGTATCCTGCAAGAGTTGATCAGCAATACCCTCCGCCATGCCCAGGCTTCTTGTTTGGATGTCTATCTCTATCAGACAGATTTTGAATTGCAGCTGAAGGTGGTGGACAATGGGATTGGTTTCCAGTTAGGGAGTTTAGACGACTTGAGTTATGGACTGCGAAATATCAAAGAGAGGGTTGAAGATATGGCTGGAACAGTTCAACTCTTGACAGCTCCCAAGCAAGGGCTGGCGGTTGACATCCGTATTCCCCTGCTCGATAAGGAATGATAAAGGAGTAAAGATGAGAATTTTACTAGTAGATGACCATGAAATGGTCCGATTGGGCTTGAAAAGCTACTTTGACCTCCAAGACGATGTAGAAGTTGTGGGCGAGGCGGCCAACGGATCTCAGGGGATTGACTTAGCCTTGGAATTGCGCCCAGATGTTATTGTCATGGATATTGTCATGCCTGAGATGAATGGAATTGACGCGACCTTGGCCATCCTCAAAGAATGGCCTGAAGCTAAGATTTTGATTGTGAGCTCTTATTTGGACAATGAAAAAATCATGCCTGTCTTGAATGCTGGTGCTCGTGGCTATATGCTCAAGACTTCTAGTGCCGATGAATTGCTCCATGCTGTCCGTAAGGTGGCTGCTGGCGAGTTGGCCATTGAGCAAGAGGTCAGCAAGAAGGTCGAATACCACCGCAATCACATAGAACTACATGAGGACCTGACTGCGCGTGAGCGAGATGTGCTTCAACTTATCGCCAAGGGCTATGAAAATCAGCGCATCGCAGACGAACTTTTTATCTCTCTCAAGACGGTCAAGACCCATGTGTCCAACATTCTTGCCAAACTTGAGGTCAGCGATCGTACCCAGGCTGCAGTCTATGCCTTTCAACACCACTTGGTGGGGCATGAGAACTTTTAGATGAGTCTAACATATTTACTTGTCGAACTAGAAGCAGCAAAAGATTCTCAAAAAGCAGGCTCCATGGAAGCCTATATGCGCCATCAATTTTCCTTTCTAGGCATTGCGGCTCCTGAAAGAAATGCACTCTATAAAAAATACTTTCCAAAAGCGAAAAAAACAAAGATTATCGACTGGAATTTTGTAGACGCTTGCTGGGAAAAAGAATCTAGAGAATACCAGTATGTGGCTGCCAATTATTTGAAAGCCATGCAATCTTATCTAACGGAGAACGATTTACCTAAGCTTGAGCGGTTAGTCGTCACAAAATCCTGGTGGGATACGGTAGATATCCTAGATCGAGTAGTAGGGAGTTTGGTGTATGACCACCCTGAACTAGAAGAAATAATCTTAAAATGGAGCCTGTCAGACAATATCTGGTTGAGACGCGTCGCTATTGACCACCAGTTGTTAAGAAAAGAGAAGACCAATGTTCAATTACTGGAAAAGATTCTGCTTCATAATTTGAATCAAACAGAATTCTTTATCAATAAAGCCATTGGCTGGGCTCTAAGAGATTACTCCAAAACCAATCCAACTTGGGTAGCAGGTTTCATTGAGAAAAACAAGGAAAGAATGGCTGACCTTAGTATCAAAGAAGCAAGCAAGTACCTCTAGCGTGATTGAAAAGCGCGTTCATTACTTGAAAACAGTCGCCCATTTATGTTATAATAGGCTGTATTTAAAAAATTTTAAGGAGAAATGACAGAATGTCTGTATCATTTGAAAACAAAGAAACAAACCGTGGTGTCTTGACTTTCACTATCTCTCAAGACCAAATCAAACCAGAATTGGACCGTGTCTTCAACTCAGTGAAGAAATCTCTTAATGTTCCAGGTTTCCGTAAAGGTCACCTCCCACGTCCTATCTTCGACAAAAAATTTGGTGAAGAGTCACTTTACCAAGATGTTATGAACGCTCTGTTGCCAAACGCTTATGAAGCAGCTGTAAAAGAAGCTGGTCTTGAAGTCGTTGCGCAACCAAAAATTGACGTGACTTCAATGGAAAAAGGTCAAGACTGGGTTATCACAGCTGAAGTCGTTACAAAACCTGAAGTAAAATTGGGTGACTACAAAAACCTTGAAGTATCAGTTGATCTAGAAAAAGAAGTAACTGACGCTGACGTTGAAGAGCGTATCGAACGCGAACGCAACAACTTGGCTGAATTGGTTATCAAAGAAGCTGCTGCTGAAAACGGCGACACTGTTGTCATCGACTTTGTTGGTTCTATCGACGGTGTTGAATTTGACGGTGGAAAAGGAGAAAACTTCTCACTTGGACTTGGTTCAGGTCAATTCATCCCTGGTTTTGAAGACCAATTGGTAGGTCACTCAGCTGGTGAAACTGTTGATGTTATCGTAACATTCCCAGAAGACTACCAAGCAGAAGACCTTGCAGGTAAAGAAGCTAAATTCGTAACAACTATCCACGAAGTAAAAGCTAAAGAAGTTCCAGCTCTTGACGATGAGCTTGCAAAAGACATCGACGAAGAAGTTGAAACACTTGCTGAATTGAAAGAAAAATACCGCAAAGAATTGGCTGAAGCTAAAGAAGAAGCTTACAAAGATGCAGTTGAAGGTGCAGCAATTGATAAAGCTGTAGAAAACGCTGAAATCGTAGAACTTCCAGAAGAAATGATCCACGAAGAAGTTCACCGTTCAGTAAATGAATTCCTTGGAAACTTGCAACGTCAAGGTATCAACCCTGACATGTACTTCCAAATCACTGGAACTACTCAAGAAGACCTACACAAACAATACGAGGGGGAAGCTGAGTCACGTACTAAGACTAACCTTGTTATCGAAGCAGTTGCCAAAGCTGAAGGATTTGACGCTTCAGAAGAAGAAATCCAAAAAGAAATCGAGCAATTGGCTGCAGATTACAACATGGAAGTTGCACAAGTACAAAGCTTGCTTTCAGCTGATATGTTGAAACACGATATCACAATCAAAAAAGCTGTTGAATTGATTACAAGCACAGCAACAGTTAAATAATCTTATACTCTTCGAAAATCTCTTCAAACTACGTCAGCGTCGCCTTACCGTATATATGTTACTGACTTCGTCAGTTCTATCTACAACCTCAAAGCAGTGCTTTGAGCAACCTGTGGCTATCTTCCTAGTTTGCTCTTTGATTTTCATTGAGTATTAATAAACAAAAAGCCCACCTGATTAGGTGGGTTTTCTTATACACTATTTTCCAAAAATCTCTTTGAGGTCTGCGTCTGTAATCCCAATCATGGCGGGGATGCTGTCCCAGTTTTCTTCGGTCAGGATGTAGGATTCTTCAGAGGCGCTTGATGTGGCTGTTTCAGAGACAGCTGGTTGCTTTTCTTCAACATTTTCAATTAAATCACTGAAGCGTTCAATCAGATAGGTTTTTCGGGCAGTTCCGATGTGTTGGGTAGCATAATCAAAGGCCTGTAATTCGCCTAGTAAGATAAGCTTGCTTTTGGCGCGTGTAATGGCTGTGTAGATGAGATTACGCTCCAGCATACGCCTGCTAGCACTGGTGATAGGTAGGATAACAACAGGAAACTCACTTCCCTGTGATTTATGGATACTCATGGCATAGGCCAAGCGAATCTTGTACCATTCGTTACGTGGGTAAGAGACCTCGTTGCCATCAAAATCAATGACAATCTCATCTTGTTTCGATTCGGTGTATTTACCAGGAATCAGGTCTGTGATAGCTCCTAAATCTCCATTAAAGACATTGATTTCAGCATCGTTGACTAAATGAATGACCTTGTCGCCCTTACGATAATGGCACTGGGGAGCTTCAAAACTGAGTTGGTCTTTTTGTGGTGGATTGAGCAGGTCTTGCATGAGCTGATTGATAGCGTCAATCCCTGCAGTTCCTCGATACATGGGAGCCAGAACTTGGATATCACGGGCAGGAATTCCACTTCTGAGGGCAGCGCCTAAGATTTTCTCAATCGTAGCAGGAATATGGCCACTAGCAATTTCAAAGTAGGAACGGTCAGCTTTTTTCTGGGTGAAATCAGCTGGCAAGATTCCCTGTCGAATCTGACTAGCTAGGGTGACGATAGTTGATTCTTCGCTTTGTCGATAAATTTTTTCCAAGCGAGTCTGAGGAATCAAGGGAATATGAAGCAGATCCGCTAGAACCTGTCCAGGACTGACAGACGGTAGCTGGTCGCTGTCGCCCACGATGAGGATTTTACTGTTAGAAGAGATGTTGGAGAAGAGTTGATTGGCTAGCCAAGTATCCACCATAGAAAATTCATCCACGATGATAAAGTCAGCATCCAGATAATCTTCCAGATGACTGGTATCATCGTCACCTGTCATTCCTAAATGACGGTGTATGGTCGCGCTAGGCAAGCCTGTCAATTCATTCATGCGGCGAGCTGCTCGTCCAGTTGGAGCGGCAAGAAGAATAGGTAGGTTGCTTTTTTTCCTGAGGTCAAGTCCTTCTAAAAGGGCATAAACAGCGATGATACCATTGATAACAGTTGTCTTACCAGTACCAGGTCCACCTGTTAGGATAAAGACCTTGTTCTGGATAGCATCACAGATAGCTTGTTTTTGAATGCTATCATACTCAATCCCCAGCTCTTCCTCGACAGTAGCGATATGTTTTTGAATGGTTTCTAAATCCTGGCTCTTCTGTTTTCCTTTTTCAAGGATACGAACCAAGTGACTGCGGATGCCTTCCTCAGCGAAAAAGAGGCTGTTGTCAAAAATCTTGGTATCAATCTGCTGGACCTTGTCTTCTTCAATGAGGTAGGAGAGTTCTTGGGCCACTTGGCTGGGATCGAGTTCCACGGGGCGGGAAGACTCAAGGAGAGTGAGAGTTTGTTCTAGCAAATCCCGAGCTTCAACGTAGGTATCCCCTGTTTCCATACAGGCCTGAAAAAGACTGTGAACTAGCCCGGCGCGGAAGCGTTCAGGAGCCTGACTTTCGATTCCTAGTTCTTCTGCTAATTGGTCAGCAATGGTAAAGCCCAAACCCTTGATATCCTCAACCAACTGGTAGGGATAATTTTCAACCACATCAAGGGTTTCTTCCTTGTAAAAGTCTTGAATCTGAAAGGCTAGTTTGTTGGGAATGCCGTAGTTGGCTAGTTTGGCCAAAACCATCTCGGTTCCGTAGTTGAGACGGAGGGTGGAGACGAAAGCCTCGCGATTTTTGGCAGATAGTCCTGCGATGCCTTCTAACTTTTCTGGGTGTTGCAAAATTTCGTCAATGGTATTGTCGCCATAGGTATCCACAATTTTCTGAGCTGTCTTGAGACCAATCCCCTTGAAATGGCTACTTGAAAAGTACTTGACCAAGCCCTTGCTAGTTGGTTTTGCACGTTCATAACGACTGATTTGCAGTTGTTCTCCATACTTGGAGTGCTGGACAATTTGCCCCCAAAAAGTATAGTCTTCTCCCTCAATCACGTCAGCCATGGTGCCCGTGACAATAATTTCAAAATCATCAAAATCTTCTGCGTCCGTATCTTCGATTTCTAGGAGGAGGATGCGATAAAAATTGCTGGGATTTTCAAAAATAATCCGTTCAATGGTTCCTGAAAAATAAACTTCCATAAAATTCCTTTGCATGAATAGGTGAGAGTTGGGATTGTTTTTATTTTATACTCTTCGAAAATATCTTCAAACCACGTCAGCTTCCATCTGCAACCTCAAAACAGTATTTTGTGCAGCCTGCAGCTAGCTTCCTAGTTTGCTCTTTGATTTTCATTGAGTATAACTTTGTTTCTATCTTAATCAAACTGGATAGTGAATAATCATATTATCACGATAGAAGAAGAGGCTGAGATTGCTGATTCTCGGCCTCTTCGATTTCTTAAAATGTTCCGATACGGGTGATTGGCCAGAAGCGGAATTTAGCTTCTCCTGTGATATCTTTTGCTTTGAAGGTACCTACGTGGCGGCTGTCGCTCGAAACCAAGCGGTCGTCTCCGAGGAGAAGGTATTCTCCTTCTGGGACAGTAAAGCTAAAGTTGGTGTTGTAGTTGACATCAACTGTGAAGGCTTGAGCTTTTTGAGCGATACTTCTAAAGAAAGTTCCTTTATTTCCTTCAAAGCCCTTGCCTGAGTAGGTGCTTTGGAGTTTATCATCCTTGAAACGTTTGATGTAGTCAGCTAGGTAAGGCTCATCCGTCTCTTTATCATTGATGTAAAGTTTATCGTTTTCGTAACGGATGGTGTCGCCAGGCATTCCGATCACGCGCTTAACGATGTCCTTATTGCCATCTTCCTCATGGGCCACCACGATATCAAAACGGTCAATAGGAAGGTGCTTAACAACAAAGAGAATTTCGCCATCCGCTAGAGTCGGATCCATGGAATGTCCTTCTACGCGGACATTACTCCAAAAAAAGATACGGCTTAAAGCTAGTAATGACAGAATCAGGAGGAATAATCCCCACTCTTTTAAGAAATTTTTAAATGAATTCATAACTTACCTTTCTAAGCGTTTTTTCGCTTTTTCAGTGTTTTTAAAGTGCAATTTGGCGCAGAAATTGAGTCCCTGCATACCATAGGCTTGTAAAATCTGGCTAGCTACCTTATCAGAAGCCGTTCCAGCTCCACTTGGAAGTTGATAGTCCAGTTCTCGTCCCAGATTTTCAAGATTTTCCAGAAAGAGATCACGCGCGATGATAGAAGAAACTGCGACAGCCAAGTATTTGCCCTCAGCCTTTTCTTCTAAGCTGATAGGATTGCTGAAACGATTGGCCTCTTGTGCCAAGTACTTGTCATAATTTTTAGCACTGGTAAAGGCATCAATCACAATTTTCTCAGGCTGAGCCCCTTTTTGAAGGAGGAGATAGATAGCCTGATTATGGAGAGCGACCTTAACCGAAACAGCGTTGTAGCGGTCTCCGATGACCTCATTGTACTTGCTTGGTGAGAGAAGCAGTGCCTGGTGCTGGATTTTTTCCTTGAGAATAGGGGCAATCTGACGAATCTTTTGGTCGGTCAGAGTTTTAGAATCTCCCACACCGAGTTTTCGCAAGAAGTCATGCTGGTCAGGTGTGACAAAGGAAGCCACAACTGCAAGCCCACCAAAGTAGGAACCATTTCCAACCTCATCTGTCCCAATCAAAGGGAAATTTTGTCCCCTGGTTTCCTCTACAACTTGACAGCCAAAGAAACTGGCGTATTTCTCAGCTCCTTCACCCTGAAGCAAGACCTTTCCAGAAGTATAGATAGAAACTGTTGCTTGAGGTAGTCGCAAAAAGTAGCGTATATAGGGATTCTTACTGGGAGCCAGACTGGTTTGATAGTGTTCAAGAAAAGCCTGAATCTCTTTTTCGCTTGGTGTGAGTGTTATACTTGCCATAGTTTCTATTGTACCATAAAAGCAGGCAAATTTGTAAAAACTGACAAAGTTAGCGAATTTTGGTATAATATCGTGAGGTGAATTTTATGGCAAATCTAAATCGATTCAAATTTACATTCGGGAAAAAATCATTAACCTTGACAAGCGAGCATGATAATCTTTTTATGGAGGAAATCGCTAAGGTTGCGACAGAAAAATACCAAGCAATTAAAGAACAAATGTCTAGCGCAGACGATGAAACCATCGCTCTTTTGTTGGCAGTCAACTGTTTGTCAACTCAACTCAGCCGTGAGATTGAATTTGACGATAAGGAGCAAGAGTTAGAAGAACTCCGTCACAAGCTTGTGACTTGCAAGCAAGAACAGAGCAAGATTGAGGATTCCTTATGATTTCACTCCTTCTTCTATTGGTCTTGGCTTGGGGATTTTATATCGGCTATCGGAGAGGTCTGCTCTTACAGGTTTATTACCTGATTTCAGCTCTGGCATCGGCTTTTATGGCTGGTCAGTTTTATAAGGGGCTGGGAGAACAATTCCATTTATTGCTTCCTTATGCAAATCCGCAGGAAGGTCAGGGAACTTTCTTCTTCCCATCGGATCAACTTTTTCAGTTGGATAAGGTCTTTTACGCTGGTATCGGCTACTTGCTTGTATTTGGGATTGTCTATAGCATCGGTCGTTTGCTTGGTCTCTTGTTACACTTACTTCCTAGTAAAAAGCTGGGTGGCAAGTTGTTCCAAGTTTCAGCAGGTATCTTGTCCATGTTGGTGACCTTATTTGTCTTGCAAATGGCCTTGACCATCTTGGCGACAATTCCCATGGCAGCTATACAAAATCCTCTTGAAAAGAGTATCGTCGCAAAACACATCATCCAAAGCATACCAGTAACAACCAGTTGGCTCAAACAAATCTGGGTGACAAATTTAATCGGATAAAAAGGGCAGGAATTTTCCTAGCCCTTTGTTTACAGATTGACTCGAATCTATCAGAATGTAAAAAGCTACCACACCTAGATATTCAAAGACAAGGAAATAAAGATGAACAAGAAAATATTAGAAACATTAGAGTTCAATAAGGTTAAGGCCTTGTTTGAACCTCATTTGTTGACCGAGCAGGGCTTGGAGCAATTGAGACAGCTGGCTCCGACTGCCAAAGCAGATAAAATCAAACAGGCTTTTGCTGAGATGAAGGAAATGCAAGCTCTATTTGTTGAGCAACCGCATTTTACCATTCTCGCAACTAAGGAAATTGCAGGAGTCTGCAAGCGATTGGAGATGGGAGCGGACCTCAATATCGAGGAGTTCCTACTCTTGAAGCGCGTGCTTCTTTCTAGCCGAGAACTGCAAAGTTTTTATGCCAATCTGGAAAATGTCAGCTTGGAAGAATTAGCCCTTTGGTTTGAGAAATTACATGATTTTCCGCAATTACAAGGAAATCTCCAAGCCTTTAATGATGCAGGTTTCATTGAAAATTTTGCCAGTGAAGAATTAGCGCGCATCCGTCGAAAAATCCATGATAGCGAGAGTCAGGTACGCGATGTCTTGCAAGACTTGCTCAAGCAAAAAGCACAGATGTTGACGGAAGGGATCGTTGCCAGTAGAAATGGCCGTCAGGTTTTACCAGTCAAAAACACCTACCGCAATAAGATCGCAGGTGTTGTTCATGATATTTCTGCTAGTGGAAATACCGTCTATATCGAACCCCGTGAGGTGGTCAAACTGAGCGAAGATATTGCTAGTCTGCGAGCAGATGAGCGCTATGAAATGCTTCGTATTCTCCAAGAAATCTCGGAGCGTGTCCGCCCTCATGCGGCTGAGATTGCCAATGATGCTTGGATTATTGGCCATTTAGACTTGATTCGTGCCAAGGTACGCTTTATCCAAGAAAGACAAGCAGTCGTACCTCAGCTGTCAGAAAATCAAGAAATTCAACTGCTCCATGTCTGTCATCCTCTGGTCAAAAATGCCGTCGCAAATGATGTCCATTTTGGTCAAGATTTAACAGCCATTGTCATTACAGGTCCCAATACAGGTGGGAAGACCATCATGCTTAAAACTCTGGGCTTGACGCAGGTTATGGCCCAATCTGGTTTGCCGATTTTGGCAGACAAGGGAAGCCGTGTTGGTATTTTTGAAGAAATCTTTGCCGATATTGGCGATGAGCAATCTATTGAGCAGAGCTTGTCTACCTTCTCTAGCCACATGACCAATATTGTGGATATTCTTGGCAAGGTCAACCAACATTCACTTTTACTCTTGGATGAGTTGGGGGCTGGTACCGACCCTCAAGAGGGAGCCGCCCTCGCTATGGCTATTCTGGAGGACCTTCGTCTGCGTCAAGTCAAGACCATGGCAACCACCCACTATCCGGAACTCAAGGCCTACGGTATTGAGACAGCCTTTGTGCAAAATGCCAGCATGGAGTTTGATACTGCAACTCTTCGTCCAACCTATCGCTTTATGCAGGGTGTGCCTGGCCGAAGCAATGCCTTTGAAATTGCTAAACGTCTAGGTCTATCTGAAGTTATCGTAGGAGATGCCAGCCAGCAGGTCAATCAGGACAATGATGTCAATCGGATTATTGAGCAGCTGGAAGAGCAGACGCTAGAGAGCCGCAAACGCTTGGACAATATCCGTGAGGTGGAGCAAGAAAATCTCAAGATGAACCGTGCTCTAAAAAAACTTTACAACGAGCTCAATCGTGAAAAGGAAACGGAGCTCAATAAAGCGCGTGAACAAGCTGCTGAGATTGTGGATATGGCCCTAAGTGAAAGTGACCAGATTCTTAAAAATCTCCACAGTAAATCTCAACTCAAGCCCCACGAAATTATTGAAGCCAAGGCAAAATTGAAAAAATTGGCTCCTGAAAAAGTGGACTTGTCTAAAAACAAGGTCCTTCAAAAGGCCAAGAAAAAACGAGCTCCAAAGGTGGGAGATGATATCGTGGTTCTCAGTTATGGACAGCGTGGTACCTTGACCAGTCAACTCAAGGATGGCCGCTGGGAAGCCCAAGTAGGCTTGATTAAGATGACCCTGGAAGAGAAAGAGTTTGACCTTGTTCAAGCCCAGCAAGAAAAGCAAGTTAAGAAGAAACAAGTCAATGTTGTGAAACGAACTTCTGGTCGAGGACCACAAGCAAGACTGGACCTTCGAGGCAAGCGTTATGAAGAAGCCATGAATGAGCTAGATGCCTTTATTGACCAAGCCCTGCTTAACAATATGGCCCAAGTCGATATCATCCATGGTATCGGAACAGGTGTCATCCGTGAAGGTGTCACCAAATACCTACAAAGAAACAAACATGTCAAGAGTTTCGGCTATGCCCCACAAAATGCTGGAGGCAGTGGTGCAACTATTGTGACCTTTAAAGGATAGAAGTATTTCGGAATTCATAAAGTGAAAACTGTTGAACTAATTTTTACTAATAAACACATTGACAAAAGCCAACATTTTTTGTAAAATAAGAATCAATTAAATACCAACACCGAATGAAGTTTAATAGAAGTGGGGAATCGTTTGATTTTCCATGACTGTAAATGGACGGAACTCTGGAGAGACCGTAAAGGCACCGAAGGGGCAAGGCAGGCAACTGCTCAAACTCTCAGGTAAAAGGACAGAGCTAGGATAGACCGCTTTTTAGCATTTATCTAAGCATTCCAGAGTACATGTATCTTACATGTGCTCTTTCTTTTGGGGTTGAAAAGATAGGAGAAGGAAATGTTAGAATTGCTTAAATCAATCGATGCTTTTGCTTGGGGCCCACCCCTCTTGATTCTCTTGGTCGGGACAGGGATTTACCTAACTGCCCGTCTAGGCTTCTTGCAGGTTTTGCGTCTGCCCAAGGCCTTCCAGCTTATTTTTACCAAGGATAAGGGACATGGAGATGTGTCCAGTTTTGCGGCCTTGTGTACAGCACTAGCAGCGACAGTTGGTACGGGAAATATTATTGGAGTCGCGACGGCTATCAAGGTCGGTGGCCCAGGAGCTCTCTTTTGGATGTGGATGGCTGCTTTCTTTGGGATGGCTACCAAGTATGCGGAAGGACTACTAGCTATCAAATACCGCACTAAGGACGACCATGGTGCAGTAGCGGGAGGGCCAATGCATTATATCCTTCTAGGGATGGGAGAGAAGTGGCGACCACTTGCCATCTTCTTTGCTCTAGCAGGTGTTCTAGTAGCTTTGTTGGGGATTGGGACTTTCACCCAAGTCAACTCGATTACAGAATCTATCCAGAATACAACGACTATTTCGCCAGCCATCACAGCTCTCGTTCTGTCTGTCTTTGTAGCAATTGCAGTCTTTGGCGGGCTCAAGTCCATTTCAAAGGTTTCAACTACTGTTGTTCCTTTTATGGCTATTATTTATATTTTGGGAACTCTTACAGTTATTTTCTTTAATATTGGAAAAATTCCTGCCACAATCGCTTTAATCTTGACATCAGCATTTAGTCCTGTTGCTGCGGTAGGTGGTTTTGCTGGTGCTAGCATTCGAATGGCTATTCAAAATGGTGTTGCGCGTGGTGTGTTCTCAAACGAATCTGGTCTGGGTTCAGCTCCCATTGCAGCTGCTGCAGCTAAGACAAATGAACCGGTAGAGCAAGGATTGATTTCCATGACAGGAACCTTTATTGATACACTCATTATCTGTACCTTGACTGGTTTAACCATCTTGGTAACTGGTGTTTGGAGTGGTGGTTTGAATGGAGTTGCCTTGACTCAGTCAGCCTTCTCAACAGTCTTTTCACACTTTGGACCTGCCCTCTTAACAATCTTCCTTGTTCTCTTTGCCTTTACAACGATTCTAGGTTGGAACTATTACGGAGAACGTTGTTTCGAGTTTCTCTTTGGGGTTCGTTTTATCTGGCTCTACCGTGTGATTTTTGTGCTCATGGTCTTGCTGGGAGGATTTATCGAGTTGGATATGGTTTGGATTATCGCAGATATTGTCAACGCCTTGATGGCTCTGCCAAACTTGATTGCTCTCTTAGTCTTGTCACCAGTCGTTATTGCTGAGACTAAAAAGTATTTTAATAAATAATGAAATCACACATCGCGTGTGATTTTTTGCTGTCATAAAAAATTTCTATCAGTGCAATTTAAAATATATATTATACACGGTATAGAATCTGTGATAGACTAGGTTTCAACAAAATGAAAAGAGGTTTTATGATGACAACATTTACCATCCATACAGTAGAATCAGCACCAGCAGAAGTGAAAGAAGTTCTTGAAACAGTAGAAAAAGATAACAATGGCTATATTCCCAACCTAATCGGTCTCTTGGCTAATGCACCGACTGCTTTGGAGGCTTACCGTACTGTCGGAGCCATCAATCGTCGCAACAGCCTGACACCCGTTGAGCGTGAAGTAGTGCAAATCACAGCTGCCGTGACCAATGGTTGTGCCTTCTGTGTCGCAGGTCACACAGCCTTTTCAATCAAACAAATCCAGATGAACGATGACCTTCTTCAAGCCCTTCGCAATCGTACTCCAATTGAAACAGATCCTAAATTGGACACCCTAGCTAAGTTTACCTTGGCAGTTATCAATACCAAGGGTCGTGTAGGAGATGAGGCCTTAGCTGAGTTTTTAGAAGCTGGCTACACCCAACAAAATGCCTTGGATGTGGTTCTTGGTGTCAGCCTAGCAAGCCTCTGTAACTATGCCAACAACCTAGCTAATACCCCAATTAACCCAGAATTGCAACCTTATGCTTAATCCTTATCGGAGTAAAAATGAAGTCTAAAATAATCGGACTTCATTTTTTATCCCCTCATTTAAGCGCTTTTATGCTATACTGAAACTAACATGATTATTGGAGGTTAGGATGAAAAAACTCCCCTTAGTATTTTCTGGTTGTTTGCTAGGTTTAGCAGGAGCTGGGAATCTCGTTTTAGATACGTTGCCGGTTCTGTCCCATCTTTTTAGTCTGACAGGTTTGATTTTGTGGATTTATTTTCTAATTCTACATCTCTTTAATTGGAATGAAACCAAGCAAGAATTGACCAAGCCTCCTCTTTTGTCAGGAATGGCTACCTTTCCCATGGCTGGGATGATTTTATCGACTTATGTCTTTCGCGTCTTCCCTCATCTTCCTTTGGTAGCGCAAGGGCTCTGGTGGTTTTCATTTCTCTTGGATTTGACCTTGATTGCTGGTTTCACCATCAAGTTTGCCTGTCCAGGTAAGAGAGTCAGTGCCACTCCAAGCTGGACTGTTCTCTATGTAGGGATAGCAGTGGCAGCCTTGACCTATCCACTTGTAGGTATCATCGAAATTGCCTATGCGACCTTGAGTTTTGGATTTCTCTTGACCTTCTATCTCTATCCGCTTATTTATAGTGATTTAAAGAAACATCCGCTTCCACTAGCCATGCTTGGACAAGAAGGAATCTACTGTGCTCCATTTTCCCTACTCTTGGCCTCTCTGGTTCGAGTTGGCGGAGCCAGCCTACCGACTTGGGTCTTAATCGTCATGATTTTGGCTTCTCAATACTTCTTTTTCTTTGTTTTGACTCGCCTGCCCAATATCTTAAAACAAGGCTTTCAACTAGCCTTCTCAGCCCTTACCTTCCCAACTATTATCACAGCTACTTCGCTCAAGATGGCTCAGGGAATCCTGAAACTTCCATTTCTGGATTATTTGGTACTGGCTGAAACAGCTATTTGCTTAATTATTTTATTCTTTGTATTGGGCGCTTATCTGATTTGGTTACGAAAAAAGGTCTAGCTAGAAATAGCTAAACCTTATTTTTTTATGGTTTGATAACTTCAGCTCCACCCATGTATGGACGAAGTGCTTCTGGGATGGTCACAGAACCATCTGCATTTTGGTAGTTTTCAAGAATAGCAGCCACCGTACGTCCAACTGCAAGTCCAGAACCGTTCAAGGTATGAAGGAGTTTCACCTTGCCATCAGCTTCATCACGGTAACGGATTTGGGCACGACGGGCTTGGAAATCTTCTGTATTTGAACAGCTTGAGATTTCACGGTAATTGTTTTGCGCTGGAATCCATACTTCCAAGTCGTAAGTCTTAGCAGCTGAGAAGCCCATATCTCCAGTAGAGAGAGCAACGACACGGTATGGAAGGTTGAGTTTTTGAAGAATGTTTTCAGCGTTGGCTGTCATTTTTTCCAATTCTTCGTAAGATTCTTCTGGTTTGGCAAATTTAACCATTTCAACCTTGTGGAATTGGTGCAAACGAATCAAGCCACGAGTATCACGACCAGCAGAACCAGCCTCGGAACGGAATGATGGACTCATAGCAGTGAAGTAGATTGGCAGGTCTTTACCGTCAAGGATTTCATCACGGTAGTAGTTTGTCAGAGGAACTTCAGCTGTAGGAATAAGAACATAATTGCTGTCGCTCAATTCAAAAGTATCTTCCTTGAATTTTGGATATTGACCAGTACCAAACATAGAATCGTGGTTAACCATGTAAGGTGTGATGACTTCAGTATAGCCTTCTTTACCATGCTCATCCAACATAAAGTTATAGAGAGCACGTTCCAAACGAGCACCGAGTCCTTTATAGAATAGGAAGCGAGCACCCGTTACCTTACCACCGCGTTCCCAGTCAAGGATACCAAGATCTTCACCAAGATCCCAGTGAGCTTTTGGTTCGAAGTCAAACTCGCGTGGAGTACCCCAACGGCGAACTTCCACATTGTCATCTTCGTCAGCCCCAACAGGAACGCTGTCAGCTGGGATATTTGGAAGAGTAGTGGTAAATTCTGTTAATTTAGCATCGATTTCTGACAATTCAGCATCCAAGGCTTTGACTTCAGCAGATAGATTTTGCATGGCAGCAATCTTGTCATCTGCATTTTCTTTGTTGCGTTTGGCTTGGGCAATCTCAGCAGAAACTGTGTTACGTTCTGCTTTGAGAGTTTCAACCTTGACCAAGATGTCACGACGTTTAGCATCGATTTCTTTCATCTCATTCAAGACAGCAGCATCTACACCACGTGTAGCCAGTTTTTCTGCGACAGCATCAAAGTCTGTACGAATGCGTTTGATATCTAACATAAGAACTCCTTTATGAAAAAAAGCACACCTGACAAAGCGTTGGAGTGGCAGGGCCACGGTTCCATCCAACTTCACAGGTGTGCACTTGATTGTGTATGTAATTGTTATTAACGGTAGAATTTCACCTATCCCTCCTATCTGCTCGCAGCACCCGCAGACTTTCTGAAAGAAGAAGATAACCTACTTATCCGTTGCTATGATTATACTAAAGTTTCTACTTTTTTGCAAATAGATTTTTAAATTTTTGACTAATGGTCTGAATCAGGGTCGGAAGTTTGACGACCTTGTCATTCCCCAGTTTTTCGCGTGCAATTTTGAGAATAGCACCTGAGTCTTTTGAAGCAAAGAGGAATTTTCCTTTGTCTGTAAAGACTTCGAAGTGGCGACTGATTTTGCGACCAGTGACATTGGCTCCAATCTGGTTGATATGGCTCCAAGGAATCTGGATAAATTGTTCGACATTGACATCTGGGTAAAATTCAAGAGCCTGATCACCGACAAGAAATTTCCCAACTTTCCCAGCTATAGAGAGGTAGGAGGTGCCTGTTGTATTGAGAAGCACTGTTTTGTTAAGTGATTGAGCCATGCTTAGTCTTCCTTACTTTCACCGAAAAAGGCATTGTAGAGGGCTTTAATAGCTGCTTTCTCTTGGTCCTTATGGACAACAAACATAATAGATACTTCACTAGAACCTTGAGACATCATCTGGATGTTGATCTTATTTTCAGATAGAGCACGTGTCGCAGTAGCAGTTACTCCTATATGACTCTTCATCTTTTCACCAACAATCATAATGATTGAAAGGTCGTGCTCGATTTCTGCATGGTCTACTTCAGCCTTTTGAATCAACTGACGAAGGATTTCTTCTTCCTTGATAGGAGTTAGTTCGCGAGAACGGAGGATGATTGAAAGATCGTCGATACCTGTTGGCATATGTTCCCAACCGATGTTAAGATCTTCAAGGATTTGTAGAACCTTGCGTCCGAATCCAACCTCACGGTTCATGAGGTATTTCGACATGTTGATGCTGACAAAGTCAGAATCACCGGCAATTCCCACTACTGGAAATTCATCACTACTGTGTTTTAGAACGATACGGGTACCTGGATGGTCAGGATTGTTGGTATTCTTGATAACCAGAGGAATTTTTCCACGGTAGGCAGGAAGAAGTGCCTCGTCATGAAGAACTGAGAATCCTGCATAGGCCAACTCGCGCATTTCACGGTAGGTTAGCTCCGGAATAGAGTGTGGTTGGTGGATAATTCCTGGGTGAGCTGCAAAGATACCATCAACATCCGTAAAGTTTTCATAGAGATCAGCTTTTACACCTGCAGCAATGATAGAACCTGTAATGTCTGAGCCTCCACGTGAGAAGGTACAGATTTGATTTTCCTTGGTAACTCCAAAGAAACCAGGAATGACAAGGACCTCATTTGCATTTGTCAATTCTTCAATCTTGTCATAACTTGATGGAACGATGCGAGCGTTGCCCGGCTCACTTGTGACCACAATCCCAGCTTCTCTAGGGTGAACATAGCGTGCATCGATACCGTTTTGGTTAAAGTAGGCAGCAATCAATTTGGCATTGTTGTTTTCACCGGCTGCTAGGAAAGTATCGTAGAGAAATTCGTTTTCTTCGATAGGAAGACTTGCCAAGGCACGAATACTTTTTGAAATTTTCTCTAGAACAGCTGGCTTCAGTCCTAGTTCACTAACCATGGCAGCATAGCGGTCGATAATCCAGTTTTGGCTCTTGCTAATATCGTTACCAGCAACATAGTCGCGGTAGTATTTAATCAAGGCATCCGTAACTTTAGTATCTTCAGCATTGCGTTTACCAGGCGCAGAAACAACTACAAAACGGCGTTCAGGATCGCTTTTTACGATGTTTAAAACTTTTTCTAATTGACTAGCAGAGGCAAGGGAGCTACCTCCGAATTTAACAACTTTCATAAGAACTCCTAAAGTAAGTATTTTATACGATTATAGCAGAAAGAAAACCTTTTTTCAATGAAGAAAATGAGATGCTTTCTATGATAAAGCGAGTCTTCTTAATCGGCTGAGACACTTTCAGCCGATTTTTTCTTGCTTTCAAGTTGTAAAAAAGATATACTTCGATAATGAAATAATTTAAACTGCTTATAAAATGAAAAGGAGTCCCGATGGAACACATTATTTATCAGCTTGAAGAGAACTTGGCAATCCTTACCTTGAATCGTCCTGAGGTCGCAAATGGTTTTCATATTCCTATGTGTGAGGAGATTTTAGAAGTTCTAACTTTGGCAGAAGAGAATCCAGCTGTACATTTTATCTTGATTAATGCGAATGGTAAAGTCTTTTCAGTTGGGGGAGATTTAGTAGAGATGAAGCGGGCAGTGGATGAGGATGATATTCCATCATTGACTAAAATCGCAGAATTGGTCAATACTATTTCTTATAAAATCAAGCAAATAGGAAAACCTGTTTTAATGGAAATTGACGGGGCTGTTGCAGGTGCTGCGGCAAATATGGCTGTTGCGGCAGATTTCTGTCTAGCGACCGATAAGGCTAAATTTATCCAAGCCTTTGTCGGAGTCGGTTTGGCTCCAGATGCAGGAGGAATTCATCTCTTGAGCCGAAGTATTGGTGTGACGCGTGCTGTTCAACTAGCTATGACAGGAGAGGCTTTGACTGCTGATAAAGCTCTGGATTGGGGTCTTGTTTACCGTGTATGTGAAGTTGACAAACTAGAAAAGACCAGAGAACAGCTTCTTAAAAAATTAAGACGTGGCTCAGCTAATTCCTATGCTGCCATCAAGAAGTTGGTTTGGGAGAGTCAATTTAAAGATTGGCAAGATTATGCTGCTTTAGAATTGAAGCTACAGGAATCCTTGGCCAAAACAGAGGATTTCAAAGAAGGAGTTCGGGCTCATTCGGAGAGAAGAAGACCGAAATTTACTGGAAAATAAGAAAATACTTGCACTGTTCTTTGAAGTTTGATATAATTTTTTTGTCAAATGTTTTGATTGTGAAAGTTTTTTGAAAAGGAGGGAAAAGAGATTGGACTACCAACGAATTAATGAATATTTAACATCTATATTTAACAATGTCCTCGTCATCGAGGAAGTTAGCTTGAGGGGTAGTCGTTTCAAGGATATCTCCATCAAAGAAGTCCATACAATCGATGTAATTGGAAAATTCCCAGACGTGACACCAAGTCAAGTGTCAAAAGAGTTGATGGTGACTCTTGGGACTGTTACGACGAGTTTAAATAATCTCGAACGTAAGGGGTACATTGAACGTATTCGCTCAGAGCAGGATCGTCGTGTGGTGCATCTGCATTTGACAAAGAAGGGTCGCTTGGTTCATAGACTACATAAACGCTTCCATAAGGCCATGGTCGAAAATATTATCGACGGTATGAGCAAGGAAGAAACTGAGGTTATGGGCAAAGGTTTGACGAAACTTTATCAATTTTTGGAGGATTTGAAATAATGGCTTTTGCAAAAATAAGCCAGGTTGCTCATTATGTGCCAGAGCAAGTGGTTACAAATCATGATTTGGCCCAGATTATGGATACCAATGATGAGTGGATTTCAAGTCGGACGGGAATACGACAAAGGCATATTTCAAGAACAGAATCTACCAGTGATTTGGCTACAGAGGTTGCTAAGAAACTAATGGAAAAAGCTGGAATCACAGGGAAAGAACTGGATTTTATCATCCTAGCTACCATTACTCCAGATTCGATGATGCCCTCTACGGCTGCTCGTGTTCAAGCTAATATTGGTGCTAATAAGGCCTTTGCTTTTGACCTAACAGCGGCTTGCAGTGGATTTGTATTTGCTCTTTCAACTGCTGAAAAGTTTATCGCTTCTGGTCGCTTTCAAAAAGGCTTGGTGATTGGCAGTGAGACTCTTTCTAAAGCAGTCGATTGGTCGGACCGATCAACAGCTGTTTTGTTCGGAGATGGTGCTGGTGGTATCTTGCTAGAAGCTAGCGATAAGCAACATTTCCTAGCGGAGAGTCTCAATAGTGATGGTTCACGAAGCGAGTGTCTGACCTATGGACATTCAGGCTTGCATTCTCCGTTTTCAGATCAAGAAAGCGCAGATTCATTTTTGAAGATGGATGGACGCGCAGTCTTTGATTTTGCCATTCGAGATGTAGCCAAGTCTATCAAACAGACCATTGAAGAATCTCCTGTAGAGGCGACAGACTTGGATTATCTGCTACTTCATCAAGCCAATGACCGTATCTTGGATAAGATGGCTAGGAAAATCGGTGTCGACCGAGACAAACTTCCAGCCAATATGATGGAATATGGCAATACCAGTGCAGCAAGTATCCCGATTTTACTTTCAGAGTGTGTAGAACAAGGACTAATCCGTTTAGATGGTAGCCAGACTGTTCTGCTATCAGGCTTCGGTGGAGGCTTGACCTGGGGCACGCTCATTCTTACAATTTAGGTAATCATGTGGTGAACACATTGTTATAAAAAACTATTTATTTTAAAGGAGTCCTATCATGGCAGTATTTGAAAAAGTACAAGAAATTATCGTTGAAGAACTTGGAAAAGACGCATCAGAAGTAACACTTGAATCAACTTTTGATGATTTGGATGCAGATTCATTGGATTTGTTCCAAGTAATCTCAGAAATCGAAGATGCTTTTGATATCCAAATCGAAGCAGAAGATGACTTGAAAACAGTTGGTGACTTGGTTGCCTACGTTGAAGAGCAAACAAAATAAACAGAATATAGATAGAAGGAGTAGGGAAACCCGCTCCCTCTTGTTTAGGCAATAGTTTGATTTTCAAATTATGACGGTATCGAACTATTACTTAAGCAAGAAACGATGGAGGCACTATGAAAACGCGTATTACAGAATTATTGAATATTGATTATCCTATTTTCCAAGGAGGAATGGCCTGGGTTGCTGATGGTGATTTAGCAGGGGCTGTTTCCAAGGCCGGAGGACTAGGAATTATCGGTGGGGGGAATGCCCCTAAAGAAATTGTCAAGGCAAATATTGATAAAATCAAGTCATTGACGGATAAACCCTTTGGTGTCAACATTATGCTCTTGTCTCCCTTTGTGGAAGATATTGTAGACCTCGTTATCGAGGAAGGGGTGAAGGTAGTGACAACAGGCGCAGGAAATCCTGGTAAATACATGGCACGCTTCCATGAAGCAGGTATTACGGTTATTCCTGTTGTACCAAGTGTTGCCCTAGCTAAACGCATGGAAAAAATCGGTGCGGACGCTGTTATTGCAGAAGGAATGGAAGCTGGGGGGCATATCGGGAAATTAACAACCACGACCTTGGTGCGTCAGGTTGCTGCTGCTGTATCTATTCCTGTTATTGCTGCAGGAGGGATTGCAGATGGTGAAGGTGCTGCGGCTGGCTTTATGCTAGGTGCAGAGGCTGTTCAGGTTGGAACGCGTTTTGTCGTTGCAAAAGAGTCTAATGCCCATCCAAATTATAAGGCGAAAATTTTAAAAGCTAGAGATATTGATACTACGATTTCAGCCCAGCACTTTGGGCATGCAGTTCGTGCGATTAAAAATCAGTTGACTCGTGATTTTGAAAAAGCTGAGAAAGATGCCTTTAAACAAGAAAATCCTGATTTGGAAATCTTTGAACAAATGGGAGCAGGTGCCCTAGCCAAAGCGGTTGTTCACGGAGATGTGGATGGCGGATCTGTTATGGCAGGTCAGATTGCAGGGCTTGTTTCCAAGGAAGAAACAGCAGAAGAAATCCTAAAAGATTTGTACTACGGAGCAGCTAAGAAAATTCAAGAAGAAGCCTCTCGTTGGGCAGGAGTTGTAAGAAATGACTAAAACAGCCTTTTTATTTGCTGGCCAAGGTGCCCAGTATCTAGGTATGGGCCGTGATCTCTATGATCACTATCCTATTGTTAAGGAAACAATTGATCAAGCTAGTCAGGTACTTGCTTACGATTTGCGTCATCTCATTGATAGGGAAGAAGAAAAACTCAATCAGACTCGCTATACGCAACCAGCTATTTTAGCAACTTCAGTTGCTATTTACCGATTATTGCAAGAAAAGGGCTATCAGCCTGATATGGTTGCTGGTTTGTCTCTTGGAGAATACTCTGCCTTGGTGGCCAGCGGTGCCTTGGATTTTGAAGAAGCGGTTGCTTTGGTAGCTAAGCGTGGAGCCTATATGGAAGAAGCAGCCCCTGCCGGCTCTGGCAAGATGGTGGCAGTTCTCAATACGCCAGTAGAGGTCATTGAAGAAGCTTGTAAAAAGGCTTCTGAACTTGGAGTGGTTACCCCAGCCAACTATAATACACCTGCACAAATCGTGATTGGTGGAGAAGTGGTAGCAGTTGATCGAGCTGTTGAACTCTTGCAGGAAGCAGGTGCCAAACGCTTGATTCCTCTCAAGGTTTCAGGACCCTTTCATACTGCTCTCCTTGAGCCTGCTAGTCAGAAACTAGCTGAAACTCTAGCTCAGGTAAGTTTTTCAGATTTTATTTGTCCCCTAGTCGGCAATACAGAAGCAACTGTTATGCAAAAAGAAGATATTGCTCAACTCTTGACGCGTCAAGTCAAGGAACCCGTGCGTTTCTATGAAAGTATTGCAGTTATGCAAGAAGCAGGCGTAACCAACTTTATCGAGATTGGACCGGGGAAAGCTTTATCAGGCTTTGTCAAAAAAATTGATAAAACGGCTAAACTAGCTAATGTTGAAGATCAGGCTAGCTTGGAAGCCTTGCTAGAAAACTAGTAATCCCTTCTCCCATAAATACAAGAGGAAACAGGAGAAAAGAATGCAACTAAAAAATAAAAATATCTTTATTACAGGTTCTAGTCGTGGAATTGGTCTTGCTATTGCCCACAAGTTTGCTCAGGCAGGAGCCAATATCGTCTTAAACAGTCGTGGGGCAATCTCTGAGGACTTGCTTGCCGAGTTTGCAGACTATAGTGTCAAGGTAGTTCCCATTTCAGGAGATGTGTCAGATTTTGCAGACGCTAAGTGTATGATTGAGCAAGCTATTGCAGACCTGGGTTCAGTAGATGTTTTGGTTAACAATGCAGGAATTACCCAAGATACCCTGATGCTCAAGATGACAGAAGAAGATTTTGAAAAAGTGCTCAAGGTTAACCTGACTGGCGCCTTTAACATGACACAATCAGTCTTGAAACCGATGATGAAAGCCAGAAAAGGTGCTATCATTAATATGTCTAGTGTTGTTGGTTTGATGGGAAATATCGGTCAAGCTAACTATGCTGCTTCTAAGGCTGGTTTGATTGGTTTTACCAAGTCTGTAGCGCGTGAAGTGGCCAATCGCAATATCAGGGTTAATGCTATTGCACCTGGAATGATTGAGTCCGATATGACAGCTGTTCTATCAGACAAGGTAAAAGATGCCATGCTGGCGCAAATTCCTATGAAAGAATTTGGGCAGGCAGAGCAGGTTGCAGATTTAACAGTATTTTTAGCAGGCCAAGATTATCTAACTGGTCAAGTGGTTGCCATTGATGGTGGCTTAAGTATGTAGCAGAAGCTAGAGGTGAAAAAAGATGAAACTAAATCGCGTAGTAGTAACAGGTTATGGAGTAACATCTCCAATCGGAAATACACCAGAAGAATTTTGGAATAGTTTGACAACTGGGAAAATTGGAATTGGTCAAATTACGAAATTTGATCATAGTGACTTTGATGTGCATAATGCGGCAGAAATCCAAGATTTTCCTTTTGATAAATACTTTGTAAAAAAAGATACCAATCGTTTTGATAACTATTCTTTGTACGCCTTGTATGCAGCCCAAGAAGCTGTTAATCATGCAGGTCTTGATGTAGAGGCTATTGACAAGGATCGTTTTGGTGTTATCGTGGCCTCTGGTATTGGTGGAATCAAGGAAATTGAAGATCAAGTGCTTCGCCTAAATGACAAAGGACCAAAACGTGTGAAACCATTGACCCTTCCAAAAGCCTTGCCAAATATGGCTTCAGGAAATGTTGCTATGCGTTTTGGAGCAAACGGTGTTTGTAAATCTATCAATACTGCCTGTGCTTCATCAAATGATGCGATTGGGGATGCCTTCCGCTCCATTAAGTTTGGTTTCCAAGATGTTATGTTGGTAGGTGGTTCAGAAGCCTCTATCACACCTTTTGCTATCGCTGGTTTCCAAGCCCTAACAGCTCTCTCTACTACAGAGGATCCAGCTCGCGCTTCTATTCCATTTGATAAGGACCGTAATGGTTTTGTTATGGGAGAAGGTTCAGGGATGTTGGTTCTTGAAAGCCTTGAACACGCCGAAAAACGTGGGGCAACCATCCTTGCAGAAGTGGTTGGTTACGGAAATACCTGTGATGCCTACCACATGACTTCTCCTCATCCAGAAGGTCAGGGTGCTATCAAGGCCATCAAATTAGCCTTGGAAGAAGCGGAAATTTCTCCAGAGCAAGTAGCCTATGTCAATGCTCACGGAACATCAACTCCGGCTAATGAAAAAGGAGAAAGTGGTGCGATCGTAGCTGTTCTTGGTAAGGAAGTCCCTGTATCATCAACTAAGTCTTTCACAGGACATTTGCTGGGCGCTGCAGGTGCAGTAGAAGCTATCGTTACCATTGAAGCTATGCGTCATAACTTTGTACCAATGACAGCTGGAACAAGTGAAGTATCAGATTATATCGAAGCCAATGTCGTTTATGGACAAGGCTTGGAGCAAGAAATTCCATACGCTATTTCAAATACCTTTGGTTTTGGTGGCCACAATGCAGTTCTTGCTTTCAAACGTTGGGAGAATAAATAAGTATGAATTTAAACGATATTAAGGACTTGATGGCTCAATTTGACCAGTCAAGTTTGAGAGAGTTTTCTTATAAGAATGGGACGGATGAATTGCAGTTTAGCAAGAATGAAGCTAGATTGGTGTCTGAAGTTTCACCTCAAGTTGCTCCAGCAGAAACTGTAGTGGAAGAAGTTCCTGCTCCAGCTGAAGCAAATGTGGCTGCTGAGGGAGATGTTGTAGAGAGCCCACTTGTTGGGGTGGCTTACTTGGCTGCTGGTCCAGATAAACCTGCCTTCGTTTCAGTTGGTGATAGTGTCAAAAAAGGTCAAACATTGGTCATTATCGAAGCCATGAAAGTCATGAATGAAATCCCAGCTCCTAAGGATGGTGTGGTAACGGAAATTCTCGTTTCTAACGAAGAAATGGTTGAATTTGGTAAAGGATTGGTACGTATCAAATGATCGATATTCAAGGAATCAAAGAAGCCCTTCCACACCGTTATCCTATGCTACTAGTAGATCGTGTGTTGGAAGTGAGCGAGGATACCATTGTTGCCATCAAAAATGTGACCATTAACGAGCCTTTCTTTAACGGCCATTTTCCTCAATACCCTGTCATGCCAGGTGTTCTGATTATGGAAGCATTAGCGCAAACAGCTGGTGTCTTGGAGTTGTCAAAACCTGAAAATAAGGGGAAACTGGTCTTTTACGCTGGTATGGACAAGGTTAAATTCAAGAAGCAAGTTGTACCAGGTGACCAATTGGTTATGACAGCAACGTTTGTAAAACGTCGTGGCACAATTGCTGTGGTTGAAGCAAAGGCTGAAGTGGATGGCAAGCTTGCAGCTAGTGGTACTCTTACCTTTGCAATAGGGAACTAAGGAGGTTCTCCATGTTTCGAAAAATCTTAATTGCCAATCGTGGTGAAATTGCGGTTCGTATTATCCGTGCGGCGCGTGAATTGGGCATTTCGACGGTGGCGGTTTATTCAACTGCTGATAAGGAAGCCCTGCATACGCTTTTGGCAGATGAAGCAGTTTGTATCGGTCCTGGTAAGGCAACTGAGTCTTATCTCAATATTAATGCGGTTCTATCAGCTGCAGTCTTGACTGAGGCAGAAGCCATTCACCCAGGTTTTGGATTTCTCAGCGAAAATTCCAAATTTGCGACCATGTGTGAAGAAGTTGGTATCAAGTTTATCGGTCCATCTGGTCATGTTATGGATATGATGGGGGATAAGATCAATGCGCGCGCTCAGATGATTAAAGCAGGCGTGCCTGTTATACCAGGTTCAGATGGAGAAGTGCATAACTCTGAAGAAGCCTTGATTGTTGCTGAAAAAATTGGCTATCCTGTGATGCTCAAGGCTTCAGCAGGTGGTGGTGGTAAAGGGATTCGTAAGGTTGAAAAGCCAGAAGACCTCGTTTCAGCCTTTGAGACTGCCTCTAGCGAAGCCAAGGCCAATTATGGCAATGGTGCTATGTATATAGAACGGGTTATCTATCCAGCTCGTCACATCGAGGTTCAAATCCTAGGAGATGAGCATGGACATGTGATTCACTTGGGGGAACGGGATTGTTCTCTTCAACGGAATAACCAAAAGGTTTTGGAAGAAAGTCCTTCAATTGCAATCGGAAAAACGCTGCGTCATGAAATCGGTGCTGCGGCTGTTCGAGCGGCAGAGTCTGTTGGCTATGAGAATGCAGGGACCATTGAGTTTCTTCTTGATGAATCCAGTGGCAAATTCTACTTCATGGAAATGAATACACGTGTTCAGGTGGAACATCCAGTAACAGAGTTTGTTTCAGGTGTGGATATCGTTAAGGAACAGATTCGCATTGCAGCAGGTCAACCTCTGTCTGTTAAGCAAGAAGATATTGTTCTACGAGGTCATGCTATTGAATGTCGTATCAATGCTGAAAATCCAGCCTTCAACTTTGCTCCAAGTCCAGGTAAGATTACCAATCTCTATCTTCCAAGCGGAGGTGTTGGCTTGCGCGTGGATTCAGCAGTTTATCCAGGCTATACCATTCCCCCCTATTATGATAGTATGATTGCCAAAATCATCGTTCACGGTGAAAATCGTTTTGATGCCTTGATGAAAATGCAACGTGCCCTCTACGAACTAGAGATAGAGGGGGTGCAGACCAATGCAGATTTCCAGCTTGACCTCATTTCAGATCGCAATGTCATTGCTGGAGATTACGATACTTCCTTCTTGATGGAAACTTTCTTACCCAAATATCAAGAAAAAGAATAAAATGACTTCAAGAGTTTAAACCGAAAAGGGGAATCAATGGCTCTATTTAGTAAAAAAGATAAGTATATTCGAATCAATCCCAATCGTTCGGTTAGGGAAAAGCCTCAAGCCAAGCCAGAGGTTCCAGATGAATTATTCTCCCAGTGTCCAGGCTGCAAGCATACCATCTATCAGAAGGATCTGGGAAGTGAGCGTATCTGTCCACATTGTAGCTATACCTTTCGTATTTCTGCCCAAGAACGCTTGGCTTTGACGATTGATATGGGAACCTTCAAGGAATTGTTTACAGGGATTGAAAGCAAGGATCCCTTGCATTTCCCTGATTATCAAAAGAAACTAGCAGCTATGCGTGAAAAAACTGGTCTGGATGAAGCTGTTGTGACAGGAACTGCTCTTATTAAAGGTCAGACTGTGACTCTTGGGATTATGGATTCCAACTTTATCATGGCTTCTATGGGTACGGTTGTAGGGGAGAAAATCACTCGCTTGTTTGAGTATGCGACGGTTGAAAAGTTGCCAGTTGTCCTCTTTACAGCCTCTGGTGGAGCCCGTATGCAGGAAGGAATCATGAGTCTCATGCAAATGGCTAAGATCTCTGCAGCAGTTAAGCGCCATTCAAATTCTGGTCTCTTTTACCTGACCATTCTGACAGATCCAACGACAGGTGGTGTAACAGCTTCTTTCGCTATGGAAGGGGATATTATTCTAGCAGAACCACAGAGCTTGGTCGGTTTTGCTGGGCGTCGTGTGATTGAAAATACGGTTCGTGAAAGCTTGCCTGAGGATTTCCAAAAGGCAGAATTCCTATTGGAGCATGGATTTGTGGATGCTATTGTTAAAAGAAGAGACTTGCCAGATACGATTGCTAGTCTAGTCAGATTGCACGGAGGGAGTCCTAGATGAATATTGCAAAAATAGTCAGAGAAGCGCGTGAGCAGAGTCGCTTGACAACCTTGGACTTTGCGACAGGCATTTTTGATGAATTTATCCAATTACACGGTGACCGTTCTTTTCGTGACGATGGTGCAGTTGTTGGTGGTATTGGCTGGCTTGGAGATCAAGCTGTAACAGTAGTTGGTATCCAAAAAGGCAAGAGCTTACAAGACAACCTCAAACGGAATTTTGGACAACCACATCCAGAAGGTTACCGCAAGGCCCTACGTTTGATGAAACAGGCTGAAAAATTTGGCCGTCCAGTTGTGACCTTTATCAATACAGCAGGTGCCTATCCTGGTGTCGGAGCGGAAGAACGTGGTCAAGGTGAAGCTATTGCTCGCAATCTCATGGAAATGAGTGACCTGAAAGTTCCTATTATCGCCATCATTATCGGTGAAGGTGGTTCAGGTGGGGCTTTGGCTCTAGCAGTCGCGGACCGTGTCTGGATGCTGGAAAATTCCATCTATGCCATTCTCAGTCCAGAAGGCTTTGCTTCCATTCTATGGAAGGACGGCACTCGTGCCATGGAAGCAGCAGAACTGATGAAAATCACCTCACATGAACTGTTAGAAATGGACGTGGTGGATAAGGTGATTTCTGAAGCAGAACTTTCTAGCAAAGAACTGATTAAAAGTGTCAAAAAAGAACTACAAGACGAGCTAGCCATGCTTTCACAAAAACCTCTAGAAGAGTTGTTGGAAGTGCGCTATCAACGGTTTAGAAAATACTAATACTCTTCGAAAATCTCTTCAAACCACGTCAGCTTCGCCTAGTCGTATATATGTTACTGACTTCGTCAGTTCTATCCATAACCTCAAAACCGTGTTTTGAGGTTATGGATAGCTTCCTAGTTTGCTCTTTGATTTTCATTGAGTATAATTCTTTAGAATACGCAAAAACTAGAACTGGAAGTCAGTTCTAGTTTTTATGTGCTTCTTACTCTATATCAAGAGAAAGTCAAAAGGTGCTTGGAAGACCAAACACCTTTTCGATTATTCATTTTCTTCAGTTACAAATTGACTAAGCAGTCCGTTGATAAAGCGGGCTGATTTTTGATCTGAAAAATTCTTAGCGAGTTCAATGGCTTCATTGACTGCTACCAGCTGAGGTGTATCAAATGATGTGATTTCAAAGATTCCTAAGCGTAGTAAGTTTTTTTCGACCAAGGTCAAGCGTTCAACTGTCCAGCCTGACTTGAGGTGCTGGTTGATTTGGTTATCCAACTCGTCTTTTTGAGCTTGAACACCAGAAACCAAATTCAGAAGAAAGGCAGGGATTTGCACATCTGCATCTTCACGGTCATGTGTGTAGGCAAAGTGACAAGCCGTTTCCATATCTGTACCGAATTCAAGACTCATAAGAGCTTGAAAAGCGCATTTACGAAGTTCGCGTCTAGATTCTAATAATGGACTAGTCATTGAGGAAGTCCTCGTTAAATAGATCTTTCAACTCTGGTTTAGGTGTTTTGTCTGGAACAATTCCTGTAACATGGATATTGACAGCAGAAAGTTCCACATCAGCCATATCATGGACAGCATCTTTGACCGCTTTTTGAATAGCAAGAGCAACTTTTGGTACTTTCACACCGTACTCAAGGTAGAGGTAGATGTCAGCAGTTAGTTCTTCGTTGCTTTCTTTTAAGTAGACGCCACGACCAAGAGAGAGTTTTGATAGGGTATCAGATACGGATTTATTTGAAAATGAGTGAACACCATCAACTTTAGCAGTTGCGATGGCAATGATTTTTTCAAGTACACGTGGAGCGATAACGATTTCGCCAAATTGTTCTTCAGTTCCCATAGAATGACCTCTTTCTAGAGATTAGGCACGAGAAACGTAAGTTCCTTCTGCAGTGTTGATGATCAATTTTTGTCCAGCTTCGATGAAGTCTGGAACGTTGACAACAAGTCCAGTTTCCATAGTTGCTGGTTTACCAGAACCTGTAACAGTAGCACCTTTGATAGATGGTTGTGTTTCAGCAACTGTCAATTCAACAGTAGTTGGTACAGTTACACCGATTACTTCAGTTCCGTAGAATTGGATTTTCACATCAGAGTTTTCAAGGATGTAAAGCAATTCATTTTCAACATTTACGACTGGGATTTCGTATTGGTCGTAAGTTTCAGTGTTCATGAAGTAGGCAGTTTCATCCATTTTGTACAAGTATTGAGCTGGAATAGTCTCGATAATAGCTTGTTCGAATTTTTCTTCTGGACGGTAGCTTGTGTCAAAAGTAGAACCAGTACGGACATCACGCAATTTCATACGCATGATCGTGTTTCCTTTACCTGGTTTGTGGTGGCTAGCTTCCAAAACGCGGATCAATTTTCCGTCTGCAGTTTCAAATGTCATACCAGCTTTCAATTTGCTTGCTTCAATCATGTTTTTACCTCTTTAATAAATATTATTACTCCTCATTTTACCATAAAATCTTCTGGAAATAAAGCCAAAATAGTTATTGGGATTTGGTAGGAGCGAAAAAAACCAACCTCAGGGCTGGTTTCTTTTACATATTAATCTTCTTTCAACTTCGCTAATTCTTGAGCAAGAAGTTGAAGGGCAACTTGTGGGTTGGCTTGGCCTTTGGTTGCTTTCATCAGGAAGCCTGTGAAGGCCTTGTCTGCGTTACGTTTACCTGACTTGAAGTCGGCAACTGCGGCTTCGTTATCCGCAAAGACTTGGTGGATAATTGGAATCAAGACAGCTGGATCTGAGATTTGGACCATGCCTGCTTTTTCCACGTATTCACGCGCTCCACCGCCATTTTTCGCCAGGTGGACAAAGACTTTCTTAGCAATCTTAGAAGAGATAGTGCCGTCTTCGATGATGGCAATCATTTCAACCAAGTTTTCTGGTGTCAATTCGATTTGTTCCAGTGTCTTGCCTTCAGCGTTCAAGAACTGAGCAACCTCACCTTGGAGCCAGTTAGAGACTTGTTTAGCATCGCCACCGAGAGCAACAGCTTTTTCAAAGAAATCAGAAGTGACTTTGTTCGCAGTTAACTGACTAGCATCATAGTCTGACAAGCCAAGGTCAGATACATAACGCGCACGGCGTTCTTTTGGAAACTCTGGCAACTCTGTACGCATTTCTTCGATCCACTCATCTGAAATTTCAAAGATAGGTAGGTCAGGTTCTGGGAAGTAGCGGTAGTCAGCAGCGCCTTCCTTAACACGCATGAGGATAGTTGTCTTGTTGGCTTCATCGTAACGGCGTGTTTCTTGGCGGATTTGACCACCTGAGCGTAGGATTTCAGCCTGACGTTGGACTTCGTATTCAAGACCCTTGCGAACATTTGAGAAGGAATTCAAGTTCTTCAACTCAGTCTTGGTACCGAATTTCTCTTGACCATAAGGACGAAGGGAGATGTTAGCATCCACACGCATAGAACCTTCTTCCATCTTAACGTCAGAAATACCAGCGTACTGGATAACTTCCTTGAGGGCTGTCAGATAAGCGTAGGCTTCTTCTGGCGAACGCATGTCAGCCTCAGATACGATCTCAATCAATGGAACACCTTGGCGGTTGAGGTCAACATAAGAGTAGCCATCTGTACCGTGGGTGTTTTTACCAGCGTCTTCCTCTAGGTGGGCGCGTTCGATACCGATTTTCTTGGTCGTACCGTCTTCTAGCTCAACTTCAATCCATCCATTGTAACCAATTGGCTCATCAAATTGAGAAATTTGGTAGGCTTTGGGATTATCAGGATAGAAGTAGTTCTTGCGGTCAAAGTGCATCTTTTTATGGATGTCCATGTTGAGGGCAAGAGCTGCCTTGATACCGGCATCAACAACACCTTTATTGAGAACTGGCAGAACTCCTGGGAAGGACCAGTCAATCACGTTAGTGTTGGCATTTTGGTCATTTCCAAAGTGGGCAGAAGTAGGTGAGAAGATTTTTGAATTGGTGTTGAGCTCTACGTGGACTTCAAGTCCAATGACTGTTTCAAAGTTCATTAGTTGTCACCTCCAAAAATCACGGGTTGTTGTTTGTGGTAGTCTGTTGTTGCTTCAAAGGCAGCAGCAGCTTGGTAAATGGTTTCCTCAGAGTACTTAGGACCAATCAATTGGAGTCCGACAGGGAGACCTTGAGAGAATCCAGCAGGAATCGAAATCCCTGGAAGACCAGCTAAGTTAACTGGGATGGTCAAGAGGTCAGCTAAGTACATGGCAACTGGGTCGTGGTTGAGAGAATTTAAGTCATAGGCAACGCTTGGAGCAGTTGGACCCAAAATCAAGTCGTAATCCGCAAAGACTTTTTCGAAATCTTGGATGATGAGGGTACGAACCTGTCCAGCTTTCTTGTAGTAAGCATCATAGTAACCTGATGAAAGACTGAAAGTACCAAGCATGATACGGCGTTTAACCTCTTCACCGAATCCTTGGCTACGGCTATTTACATAGATTTCATCAAGGTTTGTCGCATCCTCTGCACGGTAGCCATAACGAATACCGTCAAAGCGTTGCAAGTTTGATGAAGCTTCAGATGAAGCGATAATGTAGTATACTGCCACACCATATTTAGAGTGAGGGAGGCTGACTTCTTCAACGATAGCGCCAAGTTTTTCAAAGTGCTTAGCAGCATTTAGAATAGTTTCCTTAACCTCTGGGGCAATCCCTTCACCAAGGTATTCCTTAGGCAAAGCGATTTTCATGCCCTTGACGTCTTGACCGATTTTTGAAGTAAAGTCGGCAATGCGGACAGGAGCAGAAGTAGAGTCTTTATCATCTTCGCTGGCAATAGCATTGAGCAAGAGGGCATTTTCCTTAACAGTTGGTGCAAAAGGTCCAATCTGGTCTAATGAGCTACCGAAGGCAATGAGACCGAAACGAGAAACCGTTCCGTAGGTTGGTTTGAGACCAACGATCCCGTTGAAGGCAGCAGGTTGGCGGATAGAACCACCCGTATCAGAACCAAGTGACAAGCGGACTTGTCCAGAAGCTACAGCTGCGGCAGAACCACTTGATGAACCACCAGGCACCTTGCTGTGGTCCCAAGCATTTTTAGTAGCGCCGTAGTGGGAAGTCTCACCTGAACCACCCATGGCAAATTCGTCCATATTGGTCTTTCCAACGACAATCATGCCTTTAGCCTTTGCATTGGCAACCGCAGTCGCATCAAAGATAGGCTCGTAGTTGTAGAGCATTTTTGAGGCAGCAGTTGTGAGAATACCGTCTGTAGAGATATTATCCTTAACAGCAAGTGGAATTCCTGAAAGGACATTATCAGCGTCAATTCCAGCTTCATCAATGGCTTTAGCTTGAGCAAGAGCTTGCTCTTCAGCGATGGTAACGAAAGCGTTGATAGCTGTCTCGCGAGACTTGATATCTTCAAGAGTAGCTTGTGTCAATTCAGTTGCAGAAATTTCCTTAGAGACAAGGAGATTGTGCAAGTCTTCAATGGTTTTATGGTTAAAAGTCATTAGGCATCTCCTCCATCGTCTAGGATAGCTGGCACCTTGATATAGTAGTTATCTTTTTCAGGTACGTTTTTAAACAGGCGGTCACGGTCTGTTCCTTCTTCAGCCACATCAGGGCGGAGTACGGTCTTACGGTCAGCCATGGTCGTAGTAGGTGCGACACCAGTTGTGTCAACTTCGCCCAGCAATTCAACCATGTCAACAATTTTAGACAAAGTTGTCGCAAAGGCAGCAGTTTCTTCTTCAGAGAATCTTAATTTTGAAAGATTGGCAACGTGTGTTACCTCTTCTTGCGTAATTTTCATCTTGCATCCTTTCGTGAAATGATGATTTTTAGTCTGTTCTATTTTACCATATTTTCCTATAAATAAGGGAGGGAAAGATGAAAAAAGACAGGTATAGGATGGAGAACGGGTTTTGATGATGATTTATTTGAAAAGCGGATTTCAAAGGGGAAAATATATGGTACAATAGTTTAACAGAGAAGTGAAGACGGTGGTTACGAAATCGAAAGGATGGTGATGCTTATGTGCAGAACCTGTAAAATCTTAGTAGAAAGGAGTAACCAGATTTGTCCCCTTTTGAGGTTTTGACACTCATGTTTGTAGCTGGTAACTTTGTTATCACGCTCCTAAAGTTCATCCTTGAATTGGTAAAAGAGACAAAAAAATAGCCGTCCAAACTTTGGCGAGTTAACGAGCTATTTTTTAGTTATGTAATTACAGCCACCGTCTTAAACGGATCTGTGGGGTGTTGTTGTCGCAACACCTTTTTCTATATTTATTGTAACATTTATTTGAAAAATTGCAAGGGGAGTAGGATGGTTAGTACCTAAGTGGGGCAATAGTTGAATAGTAGGCATTAAAATTGCTAGATAGTTTTTGTTTGTTGTTGATTAGCAAACTAAGATTCTTTGATTTTAGTATGCACTCTTTTGGTATTCATTCCATAAAGCCTGAAGTTCAACTGCATTTTCTAAGACATATTGCCTTATCATTTTTAGGTCTTTTGCTTTTGCTTTACCATCTCTCAGTTCACCGTTCAGAAACATTGAGCCGACTTCTTCTCCGTGGATATAAAAGTGAATATGCGCTTTTTGACCTTTATGGTTATGTTCGTTAGGACGGATTTCAATACCATACTTTAAGAAAGAATATTTAGGCATGTAGTAATCCCACGTAGTCCTTCCATGTTTCAAGGTAGTTATCGCGATTTAACTCAATTTGCTTTTGAGCAAAACGAATATCATAGTCTGCCAAGTCCAAATTTTCCAATACTTCTCCAGTTAGAATACTAAAGGTTCCGATTAATTCATCGTCATCATACATACGCAAAATAGGGTTGCTTGGATTCTTGTAAATATCATCTTTCGTCACTTCTAAATTGGTTACACCAAATTCTTTGAACATGATTACATCTCCTTTTTGTTTTATTATATCATTTTTGCTAGAATTGTCACGGTTTTCGATCTATTTGACTACAAGGAATAGCTTTTATTCAAGTATAGTCTAACATAAAATAGAAATTGAAAAAAATGCTAAAATCCGATATAATGGAGTGTTGAAAGGAATGGTAAAATCCAATGTAGAAATCATTCTTAGCTATTGAAACAAGAAAAATAGAGAATCAAAGAAAGAGAACTTATGAATATTCAAGAAGAAATTAAGAAACGTCGTACCTTTGCTATCATCTCCCACCCTGACGCGGGGAAAACAACCATCACTGAGCAGTTGCTCTACTTTGGGGGCGAGATTCGTGAGGCTGGTACTGTAAAAGGAAAGAAAACAGGGACTTTTGCCAAGTCTGACTGGATGGATATCGAGAAACAACGTGGGATTTCCGTTACTTCATCTGTTATGCAGTTTGACTACGATGGCAAGCGCGTGAATATCCTAGACACGCCAGGGCACGAGGACTTCTCAGAAGATACCTATCGTACCTTGATGGCGGTGGATGCTGCGGTCATGGTGGTGGATTCTGCCAAGGGTATTGAGGCTCAAACCAAAAAGTTGTTTGAAGTTGTCAAACACCGTGGCATTCCAGTTTTTACCTTTATGAACAAGCTAGACCGTGACGGTCGTGAGCCACTGGACCTCTTGCAAGAATTAGAAGAAGTCTTGGGTATTGCTAGCTACCCGATGAACTGGCCAATCGGGATGGGGAAAGCCTTTGAAGGGTTATATGACCTCTATAACCAACGCTTGGAGCTCTATAAAGGGGATGAGCGTTTTGCCAGTTTAGAAGATGGGGACAAGCTTTTTGGTAGCAATCCTTTCTACGAGCAAGTCAAGGATGACATTGAGCTTTTAAATGAAGCTGGGAATGAATTTTCAGAGGAAGCTATTCTGGCTGGAGAATTGACACCTGTCTTCTTCGGTTCGGCTTTGACTAACTTTGGTGTGCAGACTTTCTTAGAAACCTTCCTCAAGTTTGCTCCAGAACCACATGGACACAAGAAAACAGACGGTGAAATTGTGGATCCTTACGACAAGGATTTCTCAGGATTTGTCTTTAAAATCCAAGCCAACATGGATCCTCGTCACCGTGACCGTATCGCCTTTGTCCGTATCGTGTCAGGTGAATTTGAGCGTGGTATGAGTGTCAACCTACCTCGTACTGGTAAGGGTGCCAAGCTGTCCAATGTTACACAGTTTATGGCTGAAAGTCGTGAGAATGTGACCAATGCCGTGGCAGGTGATATTATCGGGGTTTACGATACCGGTACTTATCAGGTTGGGGATACTTTGACAGTTGGGAAAAATAAGTTTGAATTTGAACCACTGCCAACCTTTACACCTGAGATTTTTATGAAAGTTTCTGCTAGGAATGTCATGAAACAAAAATCCTTCCACAAGGGGATTGAACAATTGGTGCAAGAAGGAGCCATCCAGCTTTACAAGAATTACCAAACAGGCGAGTACATGCTGGGAGCTGTTGGTCAACTCCAGTTTGAAGTCTTTAAGCACCGTATGGAAGGTGAGTATAATGCGGAAGTAGTTATGAGCCCAATGGGTAAAAAGACCGTTCGTTGGATCAAGCCTGAGGACTTGGATGAACGGATGTCATCAAGTCGCAATATCTTGGCCAAAGACCGCTTTGACCAACCAGTCTTTCTCTTTGAAAACGACTTTGCCCTCCGTTGGTTTGCGGACAAGTATCCAGACGTAGAGTTAGAGGAAAAAATGTAGATCGCCAAAGTTACTTGATTGTGTAACAATCTAAGTAACTAACGCCAAGTTTCTATGGAACTTGGCTAGGCGCTCCACTAGTAAAGTTTTACGAATAATATCGATTCGTAAAACTTTACGTCGTAACGGGTAGTGAGTGGTCTAGCTAACTGCCTCACTAACTGAGTTTTACAAATGGAATCGATTTATAAAACTCAGTGTCGTAATCTAATAATCGGTAACCGCTATGGCGGTCTACCTAAACGCTTCACTAGGAAAAATCCACGAATATTATCGATCCGTGGATTTTTCCGTCGTAACTTGTAGTGAGTGGTCTAGCTAACTGCTTTACTAACTACGTTTGGCAAATGGAATCGATTTGCCAAACTCCGTGTCCTAGTGTAACAATCGGTAAGTGATATGTCATTTGAGCTATCCCTCATTATTAGAATAAGTCCATGAATGTTATTGTTCGTGGGCTTTTTCATCGGAATTTTAGATAGTTAGAGTGGCTGTTTTTCTTACTAAAACTTGGTAAAATAATGTTCTTCTCAACTTTCAGTGGTAGTTCAGCAAAGTTCTTTTTATAAGATAAGAATTTCAGTAACTAAGGAGACTAATCAAAAAATTAAGTTTGGAATAGGATGTATCATTTATACTCAATGAAAATCAAAGAGCAAACTAGGAAACTAG
>NZ_VMNE01000003.1:0-94551 GCF_013277565.1 Streptococcus sp. k-90
TTGTCAGTTACAACTGCTTCTGGTAAGGCAGATTGGGTTGCAGGTTCGCCTTTTGCGCTTACAACGGCAGAATTTGAAGATTGTTTCTCTTCTTTTCTTGGATTGGTTAATTCTGCAGAGAGAGTTTTTTCAACTACTTGAACTTCTGTCGGCTTAGTTGAAGAAACAGATGTTTGTTCCTGCATAGTTTGTACTGTTGATGGATGTTCTACAAAATTTGGTGTAACACTATAATCCACCTTTTGTTGTTTTGTAGGAGTGGCTACTGATTTTTCTTGATTATTTACTTTAGACTCAGAAGTCGTTTTCCCCTCTTTGATATATCCAATATATGTGTAACCTGAAATGGCTTTAGGAAGAGGTAATTTTTCTCCAGAGGTCAATTCATAGTCAGTATTGTAATTTAGCAAAAGATTATTTTCTAAAGCATGAGCGGATACAAGAACACCATTTCCTATTCCTGCAACCAATACTAAATGTAATACTGTTTTATTCTTAACCTTTTTCTTAGAAACGGCAAAAATTAAAATCCCCAGAGCAGCTAAGCTAGCACCAGCAACCAAGGTTTGAACATCATTCTTGTTTCCAGTATTAGGTAATTCTCCCAGTTGATTTCGGGAATTTAATTTATAAACAAGATAATAAGTCTCATCATCATTATCCATGTATGTCGGAATATCATAGACAAGCTTATTCTTTTCATCTGATGATAACTCTGACTCTGTCACATATTTATAGTGAACTCCTGCAGTTTCTTGAGCACCCACAGATGAACTTCCTAATACAGACATAAAAAATAAACTTAAAATCGTTGCAGATACAAGTCCTACTGATAATTTTCTAAATGAAAAACGCTGCTGTTTTTCACCAAAATACTTTTCCATTATTCCTCCTTGAAATAAAATTTATATTTATCTTACGAAGACCTTCAATATATTAGTGTATTATCTATAAAAAAGGCATTACACTTTGATTATACTCTTAATTTACCAAAAAGTCTTAAAATTGCGTTACGTTTTCATACTTTGTTTTATATATAAAATACCAAGTAGTAATGTTTGCAATTCCCTATTATCTTTTTTCATAAAAGAACACCTACCATGGCATTTCCACGGTAGGTGTTACTTATATCACTAATCGTTCTAAAAATGGTTTGAGACAGTTTAGGAGAATTCCTTCTATCCAGCTTTCTTGTGCTGAGGAGAGATGATCTGCCTGGAGGCTTTCTTTTAGAAAATCTCGGACTTGTTCTGGTGCGATTTCAAACTCAAAAGCTTTCATTTTATAGAAAAAGTCGAGCAGATGGTCTGACAGATATTCAGTTGAAAATGGCACTTCTCCACTCTTTCGATATTCTAATAAGAGCCGAGCAAATCTAGATTTTTCTTCAGGAAGCTCACGAAAATAGGAATTGAGAAGCCAGGTCTGCTTCTGCTTTCTTTCAATTGGATCCTGACTAGCTATTCGTTGGTCTTTTTCCAGCTCTTTTTGGTATTGTTTGGCTTTGATAGCCCGTTCTGTTCGATTTTTACCAAAAAGTATTTTCTCCCACTTGCGTTCTTCTTGAGTAAGGGTTTCTGTAAAGCCAAAGTAATCCTGATAAGCACGCTCTGCTGGGCCCATAGCTAGAACCAGATTGTCTGCATATTGCTTGGCGATTTTATCTCTCTTTTTGCGCTCTTTCTCTGCCTGGATACGCAGTTCTTGTTCGTAGTCAATTTTCTCCTTACCTAGCTTGACAAGGTAGAGTTGGTCATCTGGTTTCCCAAGTAAAAAGGGTTTGATACACTTTTCAAGGACTTCCTCCATACGAGCCTTCTTCTTGGGTTCTGCCTTGGTCCAACTTCCTCCTTGAAAGACTTCTAGGAAGAGCTGGTAGTCTTTCTCAGGTGAGAACTGATTGCCACGATTGGGTTTAAAAACACCTTTTTCCCAGAGCCACTTTAGAAGTCGCTCGTCAAAGTCACTTTTATTGACCTTGATTTTTTCCTTTTTCTGGGCTTTTCTTGTCAGATTTTCAACCTTTCTGAGTAGTTTTTCTTCCTCTTCCAATTGCTGGTCAAGGGACAATCGGTGAAAATGACGAACACAGTCGCTACCAATCGGAAAGAGACGTTGGCCTGTGACACCATTAAAGAGTTCGTAGGCGTACTTGATGGCATTCCCACAGACACAATTGCTACGGCCGATACCGTTAAAAATCAAGGAAACTTCATTCCATTCCTTGGTAGCTTGTTCCCAAGTATCAGCTTTTGAAGCCTGTAAAACCGCATCGTGCAGGGATTTTCTAACTGGAAGTGTCATGAGGTCTCCTTTCTAGATTATACTTTTACAACTTGAACCTCGTTTTTACCTAGTAAAATCAAGTATTTTTCAATATTTTCAATCGAATAGGCTCGGGATAAAGCCTCACCATATAAGGCTAATTGACCACGATAGCGGTCTATGAGTTGACTTGGTTCATCATAGCGGTCTGTCTTATAGTCGAACAGAACAATTCTGTCCTCGTAAAGGAGATAGCCATCAAGGATACCACGGACAACGAAGTCTTCCTGACTCTTTTGGTCTCGTTTGAGCATGGAGAAAGGTTGCTCGCGATAGAGATGGTTGGTATTAGCGAGAATTTCCTGACCGAGCGCTGTGTCAAAGAATGCAAGAGTTTTAGCAAGATTGATCTTGTCCCTGACAGCTGGGCTGGTTTGAACTTGTTTGAGAGTTTCTGTCAGACTAGCAAGCGTTGGTCGCTGGCTGAGGTCAATTCTCTGCATGAGTTCGTGGGTAGCACTACCAATTTCAGCTCCAGTTACCTTTTCTTTGGTTGAAAAATCTGGCAAATCAAAGCTAATTTTCTTGTCTACTGACTGGCTTTGACCTGCAATCTCGACACCTTCCATATCCATAACTGGTTCGTAGAATTTCTTGATTTGACTCGGGGTTTGAACACTAGGAAGTTCAATGGCTGCGCGGTGAAGAGTATTATAGACTTCCACTTCTTTCAGCATTTCAAGAGCTTCCTTAATGGTTTCTGACTGGCGGTTGTCAGCTTGGGAGCTATCTTGGAGAGGGCTTTTATTTTCCAACTGACCGATAGCTTCTCTAGTCAGCTGATCATCGCCAACAAAACGATAGCTAAAGTTGAGATTGTCCTTGGCAAACACTTTACTGATAGCCCAAATCCAATCTTGGAAATTATTGGCTTGCAGTCTAGTATTGCTATTTAGTTTTCCATTTTTAGCTACAGGGTATTCTTTGGCTTCCAGCTTTTCACGAGAACCTTTACCGACAAGATAGAGCTTTTTCTCAGCCCTCGTCATGGCAACATACAGCAGACGCATCTGCTCTGAATAGCTTGCCAGCTGCAATTCCTCTTCATTCTGCCTATAGGTCAGGCTAGGAATGGAGAGTTTGATGGTTTTAGGATAGTGAGCTTCTACTGCTCCTGTTTCCATTTTGGCAATATACTTAACACCTAGTCCATTTTTTCGGCTGAGAATGACTTCTGACATAGAGTCTTGCTTGTTAAAGTCTTGATCCATATTGAGGATAAAGACGTAAGGAAACTCCAGCCCTTTACTCTTGTGAATGGTCATGAGTTCCACTGCATCTTTTGGCGGTGCGACGGCCACGCTTGATAAATCGTGCTGGGCTTCTAAAACTTGGTTAATCATACCAATAAAACGCGACAAACCTTTGAAATTGCTCTTTTCAAATTGATCAGCACGCAGTGCTAGGGCATAGAGATTGGCCTGTCTAGCAGGACCATTTGGCAAAGCCCCAACATAATCATAATAAAAGCGGTCGTTATAAATCTTCCAAGTCAGATCATAGAGTGAGTGGGTTTTGGCATACAAGCGCCATGAATCCAAGATATCCATGAATTTATTTAATTTTTCAGCTAAATCAGTATGAATTAACTCTTTCTGGATTGTTGTAAGTTTTTGAGCATTGACCAGTTTCTCATAGAGATTCTCTTGAACTTTGTCCTCTGCTTTCTGGAGAGACAAACGTGCTAACTCGTCCTCATCAAATCCAAACATTGGAGACTTCATGAGAGCAACCAAGGCATAATCTTGCAGGGGATTGTGAATGACACGAAGTGTATCCAACATGACTTGCACTTCTAGAGATTGGAGGTAATTGTTTTGTTCACCGTCGGTTTTGACAGGAATCCCGTACTCAGACAAGGCAAGGAGAATCTGGTCATTTCGACTGCGGCTGGAGGTCAAAAGGGCAATTTCCTTAAAAGCTACACTTTTCTCTTGATGAAGTTTAAGGATTTCCTTGATAACAAGGCGCATTTCACCTGTTAGTTTCGTTTCTGCCTGTCCCTCTTCTTCCTCACTTGTGTCGTCCTTATCATAGAGGAGAAATTCTGCCTTGTTGTCTGGATTAGGAGTCAGTTTGGTATTGGCAAAAACAAGATGGTGCATGTTATCATAGTTGATTTCGCCGACCTCTTGGTCCATGAGACGTTCAAAGACATCATTGGTTGCTGACAGCACTTCTGAACTGCTACGGAAATTTTCCTTGAGGAGAATCAGCTTGCCCTCTTTTGGATTTTGCGCATAGCGTTGGAACTTTTCATTGAAAATCTGCGGGTCTGCCTGACGGAAACGGTAGATGGACTGCTTGATATCTCCAACCATAAAGCGATTGTGACCATTCGACAGCAATTCCAACATCCGTTCTTGAATGTGGTTGGTGTCCTGGTACTCATCAACCATGACTTCGTAGAAACGTTCTTGATAAGCCTCACGAACTTGCGGGAAATTCTCTAAAATCTCAATAGTGTAATGGCTGATATCAGCGAATTCAAAGGCATTTTCCTGACGTTTACGCTGACGATAAGCCTCCACAAAATCGCTCATGAAAGATTGGAAGGTTTTAGCTAATCCCCATGTTTCTTGATGGAAACGTTCTTGATAGTCCAGAATCGTTATCTGATCTGCTAGTTGTCCTAGTTTAGCAAACTGGGCCTTTCTTTCTTCGTTGTAGGCATCAGCCAGTGGCTTCAAATCAGCCTTACGACTGGCATTCGTCAGAGCCCGACCATTTTTCTCTTTTGAAATTGCGACAATACGCGCAAGTACTGCCTGATAATCCTGACTATCAGACTCTTGATTTAAGGAGCCAATTTCATCCAGAACTAACTGAACATTTTCTAAATAAGCAGCCTTTGCAAACTCCTTGGCATCATTATCCAGATGATAACGGAAAAAGCTTTCCAAATCCCAAAGGGCTTGCTGGATTTGCTTAGTCAGTTTTTCTTTTTCACTGGTAAAATCAGCTTTTTCAAAGCCTTTGAGGAAAGATTTACTCAGCCACTTTTGAGGATTACTGGTAGATTGGAGGAAGTCATAAATTTTATAGACTTGCTGTCGCAGACCACGTTCATCTTTGCCGCGTCCAGCAAAATTTTTCAGCAAATGACTAAACTTTTCTTTCTGTTTACCTTGATAATGGGATTCAAAGACCTCATGGAAAACTTCGTTTTTTAGAAGGAGTTGCTCGCTTTGGTTTTGTAAAATACGGAAATTAGGTGCAATATCAAGCAGATAACCGTGTTTACCAAGGAATTTTTGTGTGAAAGAGTCCATGGTACCAATAGCCGCGTTGGGTAGATCTGCCAACTGGCGACCCAAGTGTTGTTTGAGGTCAACGTCATCGCTTTCTTGGATTTGCTGGCTGATTTTTTTCTCCAAACGTTCCTTAAGCTCAGTGGCTGCCTTAACGGTAAAGGTTGAGATGAAGAGTTGAGAAATTTCGACACCACGCGCCAATTGGTCCAGAATACGCTCTGCCATAACAAAGGTCTTCCCAGAACCAGCCGATGCTGAGACTAGGATATTCTGAACAGAAGTGTAGATGGCTTCAATTTGTTCGGCAGTTTTCTTTTGTTCCTTGTTCGAATTTGCTTCTGCTTCTTGCAATTTTTGAATTTCCTTCTCGATTAAAAAGGGAATAGGCTTCATCGATTCAACTCCTCTCTTATTTTTTCAAACCAAGCTTGCTTGAGTTTTGCTCCGACAAGACGCTTGCCATCAGCTAAGTCCAACTTTTCTAGAAAACGGGCTTGACCTAAGTGGTAATTGGCTTCAAAGCCAGTAATGGCTTGATGCTGCTGAACGTAGGGGGCAATGCTTCTACCATTTTCGGTATAAGGATTAATGGCGAACTGGCCTGTTAAAATCTTCTTAGCTGCTTTTTTATAAAGATGGGCATTGTAGTCCAGTAGGAGCTGGAATTCCTCATCTGTCAGCTGATTAGCCTTGTTTTTATTGTAAAATTCGCCTAAATGACTGCTTTCTTTTTCTAAAAAGAGACCTTGGTATTTCATTGACTTGCTAGCTTCTACTACTGCACCTGCCAGACTTTTAACGGCCGTCAAAGATTGGACAGGCTCAGCCATTTCCAAGTACATGGCACCAAAAAAGTTCTGCTCCCCTTCTCTTTTTAGGGCAGCTAGGTAGGTTGGTAACTGAGAATTAAGCCCATTAAAGAAATGAGGAAATTGGAACTGAGTTAGACTAGACTTGTAGTCTACTACCCCTATCGCTCCATCAGCTTTCAAACGGTCAATTCGGTCAACCTTACCTCGTACAAAGACACTGCGACCATTGTCCAATTGAATAAAGGCTTGCTCTTTTCCACCAAAATTTGCTTCTTCTTTGATGGTTTCAATAACTGGATTATGGCGGAGAATATGTCCAGTTGTCCGTGCAACATCAAGCAAAACTTCCTTTGTAAACTGGGCTTCCAAACTTTCCTGATAAATGGCTTCAAATTCGCGTTCTTGACTGGTTTCTTGGATAGCTTGTTCTAGACGTTTGTCAAAGGAATCTTCGTCAGGTAACTGCAAGGCACGTTCAAAGATACGGTGCAAGAAATTTCCGTGACTGCGGGCATCAGGACGCAGGCGTAATTCCTCCTGCAAGCCTAAAACATAGCGAAGGAAATAACTGTATTGGTTCCGGTAAAACTCTGTCAAACCAGAGGTAGAGAGGTAAAACTCCTGATCTGTAGGATAGAGAGCTTGTAAGGTATCTTTGGTCAACTGCTTACTGCTTGGGCTTGTTGGAAGGGCTGGATTTGCAAGGCCTTTTTGGTCAAGTTTTTTACCCATGACACGCGCCAGAACCTTAATAAATGTCAAATCTTGCTCAGTATCGCTCGTCTCGGCCTGTTGGTGATAGGCAACCAGACTAGACAAAAGACTGTGATAGGACCCCATATCCTCCTTAGACAGCCCTTTGTGATTCATCCTCTTCTCTCTCCGACTAAATCCAAAATGGACCAGCTCTTGAAGATAAGCTGACTCCTTACTTTCACTTTCATTAAAAAGGCTTGGAGCCGACAAGACCAACTGCTTACGCGCAGAATTGACCAAGGAAAGCATAGTGTAGCGATTTTTCTTGAGATTTTCACTGCTGGCAATTATCAATTGCGTCCCATCTTCTGTCGCTTGATTTAGGCTCTGTCTTTCTTCGTCAGTCAAAAGACTGGTATTTTGCGCGATTTTTGGTAAATTGTCCTGAGTCAGCCCAATAGCGTAGACAAAGTCAGCAGTCAATGGCGCAATCAAATCGTAACTTTGCACCAGAACGGTATCCACTGTCGCTGGAATGGTACGGTATTGGGACAAACTCATTCCAGAATGGAGCAGGGCTAGAAAGTCCTCTAGATTAACTTGCGAACCAGCAAAAACAGTCGCAAATTGTTCTAAAACATGACAGAAAGCCTTCCAAACTTCGGCTTGTCTTTCCTGTTCTACAGCTTCCATAGTGGCTGTCAAATCTTGCAACTGCTTGGTCACCGCTCCTTCTTTTAGAAAGACATTCCACTTTTGCAAGAGATTTTCAGCCTTCTGTTTTCGACTGGCAAAGAGAGTTTCAAGAGGTTCTAAAATTCTCAGGCGAAGGGCATTCAAACGCTCAAGATTAAATTTCCCATGGTGGGATTTGGTGAAGGTTTGCTGAAAGGCTGGCAAGCCATTGATACCAAGATAACGGATATATTGCTCAAATGCGTCAATATCAGACTGACTAAAATCGGTATACAAACCTGTTCTAAGAAGGTTAATCAAATCCTCCTGACGGAAACGATAGCGTTTTAAAGCCAAAATAGACTCGACAAACTGTGTCAAGGGGTGGTGCGCCATGGATTCGCTTCTACCAAGGTAGAAAGGAATCTGATACTGGTCAAAAATGGTTTTGAGAGATAACTGATAAGAAGCTACATCTCCCAAGAGAATACGAAAATGCTTGTAACTCAAGTCTGGATTGTCATGTAATTTCTGACGGATGCTACGGGCTACTAGCTCCAACTCCTCCTTTTGCGTCAAACAAGACCAGATTTGTAGATTTTCACGGTCTTTCTCATCGACATCCAAAGCGAGTTCTGAAAAGTCATAAGAAGACTCCAGCAAACGAGAGACCTTGTCAAAACTATCCATCTTCTCATGAATTTGAGAATAGTCCTGAGCAGGCGTTTGGTATTTAGAGGCCAGATGGTGGAGAAACTCCACACTAGCTTGGTAGAGATTACCCTCGCTAAAAGGGCTAGTATAGGCTTTCTTACTAGCATAGGCTCCAATGACAATCTCAACACCCTTGCCATGAAGTAGGTCCACAATTCGCTCTTCCTCGGCAGAAAAACGGGTAAATCCATCAATAACTAAGGCAATCTGTCTAAAATCACTACTAACTTTGTCATTCTCAATAGCCTCAATCAAATGGGACAACTGACTTCCCTGAGCTAACTGAGCTTGATTGAGATAAGCCGTTACCTTCTCAAAAATCAAGAGTAAATCGGCTCTCTTATCCTCATCCGTCAAACTCTCCAAGTCCAAAAAACTCACCTGTGCTTTGGTCATCTCGTGGTAAAGCTCAATCAACTGCTGGATAAACTGAGGATCCTGCTTGATAGCTCCATAAACACGTAAATCCTTAGGATCAAGTTCGGCAAGGCATTTATAAAAAGCCATCCCAAGACCGATATCATCAAGACTGGTCTTGGCAGGCAAGTCATTCAGGACCAGATAACGAGCCATTTGGGCAAAGCGCGTGACAGTAATCGCAAAAGAAGCCTGCTGGGACAAGCATTCCAGCACGGCACGTTCCTTTTCAAATGAAAGAGAGTTGGGAGCAATGTAAAAGACTCGCTTGCCAGCAGCAACTAGCTCTTCCGCCTCTCTGGTTAGAATTTCTGTCAAAGAAGTTCGAATATCAGTATAAAGTAATTTCATCTCAGCCTCGTTTGGTTTCTCAAAGTTTCTTACTCTATTATAGCAAAGTTCGCTTCACTGTCCAAATCCAAAATTCTTGTTGACAATCATTTAACTAGCAAATCAATCAAGCTTCGTCATCCACTTTCATATGATGAAATATATATAGGAAAAAGTCTTTGGAAACTTCAAAATGCCCATAACGAAGCCTAGAAGTATAGTTTTTCCATTCAGGATGTTGTCTGGCTATTTCTATGGAGCAATCTTTGACTGGTAGATAATACTCGACATTTCGTCTAAAGGGAAAGAATCCTTCAAACTGCTCTACTTGATAGGCTTTGTCATCTATAATTTTACCTACGGCCACAAAAGCCTGTAACTTATCTTGACCATTCATATCGTATTTGGGGCTATAGTATAAAAGATAATCGCCTTTTTTCATACGGTTTAAGGGGCCGCCCTTTCCATGACAGACCTGGCAAAAATTCCCCTCAACTCCTCTTAAAACATGATTCTTTGAAACAACTCCGACCCAATATCTAGGCATTTTTATCCTCCAACTCTGCTAACATGCGATTAAAACTTTCTCTATCGTTAGAAAGTTTTTCAAAAAATTCTTCATCAACCCCTTCTACTAAGGGTAAAGCTTGATTGACCTTCTCCACACCAGACTTCGTCACTAAAACCAGTTTGGCTCGACTATCCTTTGGATGTTGATCGCGTCTAATGTAGTCTTTCTTCTCTAGTAACCGGACAATCTGAGAAACCGTCATGACATCCATACCTGTGAAACGAGCAATATCAACTTGTGTTACATATTCCTCTCTATTCGTCAGAAATAAGAGCGAAGTCAAAATGATAAATTGGGGCAAAGTAAGACCAACTGATTTTAAAACTCTTTTTAAATTACTTTCCCACTTGTTGTAGACTTTGATGAAAAGAAGACCTGTGGACTCTGTTTCATCATTCTTGTAAATTGAATTAAAGTGATACTTTGACATTATTTTTCCTTAAATATTAAGTATACATATTATAAGATAATTTATTTTATTTTTCAAGAAAAGGGAGCTTGAATGTTACAATTCTGTCAGACATTTTATGTTCTATATGCTATAATAAAAGCAAAACACCTAGAAAAGGAAGACCTATGATTAAACTACTAGCCTTGGATATGGACGGAACCCTCCTCAATGAAGCCAAGGAAATCCCACAAGCTCACATTACTGCTATTCACCAAGCCATTGAAAAAGGTGTCAAACTGGTTCTCTGTACGGGTCGCCCGCTTTTCGGTGTCCTCCCCTACTACAAAAAACTGGGACTAGACCTCCAGAATGAGTATGTGATTGTTAACAACGGTTGCTCAACTCACCAAACCAGCGATTGGAATTTGGTTGACTGGCAAGAACTCAGTCCAGCTGACATCGAATACCTCTATGACCTTGCTGAAAAAAGTGATGTTCAGTTGACTCTTTTTGACGAGACACATTATTTTGTCCTCGGTGGCAAACCTAATGAAATCGTTCAAAATGATGCCAAGCTAGTCTTTTCAGACCTGACTGAAATTTCCCTTGAGGAAGCTACCAGTGGTAAGTACCGTATGTTCCAAGGTATGTTTTTGGGTACCAAAGAGCAAACAGACGATTTTGAAGAGCGTTTTGCTGGGGAACTCTGTCAACGATTCAGTGGAGTTCGTTCGCAGCCTGTCATTTATGAAGCCATGCCACTTGGAACGACAAAGGCTACTGCTCTTTCACGACTGGCAGAGATTCTGAAGATTGATTCCTCAGAAATCATGGCTATGGGCGATGCTAATAACGATATTGAAATGCTCCAATTTGCAGGGCTTGGTGTTGCAATGGGAAATGCCAGCGATTATGTCAAATCTCTTGCGGATGCCGTTACAGCAAGCAACGAAGAAGACGGCGTTGCGCGTGCCATTGAGAAATATATTTTATAATTAAGAAGCCCAGTTCGTGTCAACTGGGTTTTGATATTTAAGAATTCCTAAAACTTTAGAAACTCTTTAGAAATCCTTGAGCTTTCTTTGATTTCTATGCTTTATACTAAAGTTATCAAAATAAATCAAAAGGAGAGAATCATGAAAACAGTACTTGATATTCATGGATTGTCCAAAAACTTTGACAAACAAGCTATTCTTCAGGATCTTCATTTAACGATAAGAGAGGGAGATATTTATGGACTTATTGGGAAGAATGGAGCTGGGAAGACTACCTTGATAAAAATTATTACGCAACTGCTGTTTGCGGATAAAGGAACTGTTTCCCTCTTTTCTAGTCAATCGGAAAATGAGTGGACCAAGGCTCTATCTCGAGTAGGTTCAGTGATTGAATCACCTGTAGCTCATAATCACTTAACAGCCTATCAAAATCTGAAATATTATTGTATGATTCGTCATATTCCAAATGCTGATCAAGTCATTCGAGAAACGCTGGACTATGTAGGTTTGTCAGATACAGGTAAGAAAGTCTTTCGTGATTTCTCGCTAGGAATGAAACAAAGACTTGGTATTGCCATTGCCCTCCTATCCAAACCAGACTTCCTGATCCTAGATGAACCTATTAACGGTCTCGACCCAATAGGTATCAAAGAATTTCGACTAATGATTCAACGACTAAATCAAGAAAAAGGGATCACCATTCTCATCTCTAGCCATATCTTGTCAGAACTCTATCTCCTAGCCAATCGTTTTGGTATTTTAGATCAAGGCAAGATTATCCGTGAAATCAGCAAAGCTGAATTTGAAACACTAAGCGAGGATTACATTGTTCTTAAGACAGCTGACCAAGAGAAAGCTTGTCAAGTATTAAAAGAACAAATCCATCTCCAGTTCAAGGTTGTGAATCCAGAAAATGAAATCCATATCTTTGGTCAGGAACAAGATGTCAAACAGATTCTTAAGGAATTAACTTTGGCAGATGTTGCTATTGACGAGATTTACTATGCCCGTCAAAACCTAGAAGAATACTTCACTCAATTGGTCGAATAGGAGGAAAATCATGATACATACCATTCAAGCAGACTTTTACCGTCTTTTCCGTTCCAAAGGTTTTTGGATTACAGAATTCATTCTCTTTGCTCTCATGCTAATGGGTGCAAGTATAGGAGCTACTGGTCATCTGATGGCAATCCAGACAGAAGAACCAGAAATTCCAACCCATGGTTGGGACGGTGTACAAGCACTTATTAACGCTTCTAGTCAAGGTTCAAACCTCGTTTTTCTCTGTATCATCCTATCCTGCCTCGTTCTTGGAGTTGATTTAATCGGTAAACTCTATAAAAATAATTTAACAGTGGGTGTTTCTCGTACCGAGTTTTTCCTTGCCAAAGCCTTTGTATTGACTTGTATTGCACTTTTGCAAGTCATCATCTGTCTTGTGATTGCCTTTATTCCAGCAACTATCTTAAATGGATTTGGAACTATGCCTGATGGCTTTATTGGCAATCTACTGGTAACCATTTTCCTTCAATTCCTTTGCCTCCTTGCTTGGCTTTCCATTGTTTCCTTCATTCTCTATGTTAGTCATTCTTATCTTGCGGTATTTATTGGTTATTTGGTCAGCTCTATCTTACTTTCTATGCCAATGCTCATCTTCCCAAGTATCAAAATTTTGCCATATTTATCCTTGCGATTTACCTATGCTATGACTGCTAATAGTGAATCCATTTTCTATACACTTATAGTTACTTTAGCTGTTATTGTAATTTTTAATATAAGTGGACTGACAGTTTTCAAAAAGAAAAGTCTATAAAAAACTTCAAGCAGGTAGAGCCTGCTAACTCATGATAGAAAAAGAAGTTCACCTTGAAGTTTACCTTATAATAAAGATGAACAATACAAATCCGTTGTCTTTATAGTAGATTGAATCTAGAATTGCACAATATCGCTTCTAAAATATTTTTAGAAATTACTTTAAATTTCTTAATCAATTTGTTTAGATTCTATTTCAATCTACTATACTGTAGCTCTTCACAATACCTTAGATTGGGTGGTAGAAAAACATGTTACACATGTTTTTTTCAAATCATGACCACCCGTTTGACGGGTGGTTTGTCCCAGGGCTATAAGCCCAAATTACCAGCCAGCGCCTAAAGACGCTGGTTTTCACGTTGTTCAAACCTTATTGCTCTTGACTCGTCACTTGCCTCTTAAAGAGGCTTTAGTATTACTTACCACTATTCCTAAAGGGATCCTCATATTCTTTTACACTTAATTTATCTAGTGCTATATCATGCTTTACTCGTTCTCAAATTTTCATACTCGTGAAGAAATCATCCACTGGATAATTTCTTTAATCTTGAATATATTTCTTAATTGTAGCTTCATTGAGTCCCACCGTACTTACATAATAACCTTCCGCCCAGAAATGCCGATTCCCAAACTTGTACTTGAGATTGGCGTGTTTATCAAACATCATGAGTGCACTTTTTCCTTTTAAATAACCCATGAAACTCGAAACACTTATCCTCGGTGGAATACTTACTAACATATGTACATGGTCTGGCATTAAGTGACACTCGATAATTTCAACTCCTTTATAACTACACAAACGATGAAATATTTCGCCTAAACTACTTCTATATTGATTATAGATGACTTTTCGTCTATACTTAGGGTGAACACAATGTGATACTTACAGTGCCACTTTGTGTGCGATAAACTATGATCCTTTTGTGCCATATTTTTCTCCTTTCGCTTTACAATTGCCTTGAAGAGCTTTATTGTATCGCGTTTGGAGTTTTTTGGGTACAACCTTCGACGCGTACCTGCATAGCGGGTGGTTTTTTTGTCTCGCACCTAACGGAGCGAGACGGACTGAAAGTCACATAAGAAAAAAGAAAGGACGAAATTTGTCCTTTCTCGAGCTTAGCTTTTCTGCAACCCCTTACAGTTGAAAAAGAGCCTTCTTTTTATATCTCAGTCAATGGTGTTGCGGTATCTGGTGAGGTATCATATACCTTAAAGTCTACTCCTACACCTAGATCAGCTTGTGCTAGCTGATTCACCATGGTCATATGAGCTAGCTCCTTGATATTGTTCTCCTTAGATAAATGCCCAAGGTAGATTTTCTTAGTGCGGTTTCCCAAGGTACGAATCATAGCTTCGGCACCGTCCTCGTTAGAAAGGTGACCTAGATCCGATAGGATTCGTTGTTTAAGTCGCCAAGCGTAAGAACCTGCTCGCAAAATCTCTACATCATGGTTGGACTCGATAAGATATCCATCCGCATTTTCGACAATTCCTGCCATACGGTCACTCACATAACCTGTATCAGTCAGCATGACAAAACTCTTGTCATCCTTCATAAAGCGATAGAACTGCGGAGCAACCGCATCATGGCTAACCCCAAAACTCTCAATATCAATATCTCCAAAGGTTTTGGTTTTGCCCATTTCAAAGATATGCTTTTGTGAAGAATCTACCTTGCCAAGATACTTGCTATTTTCCATAGCCTGCCAGGTCTTTTCATTGGCATACAAATCCATACCATACTTGCGAGCCAAAACACCCACTCCGTGGATATGGTCTGAATGCTCATGTGTAATCAAGATGGCATCCAAGTCTTCTGGTTTGCGATTAATTTCAGCAAGTAGGCTAGTAATCTTTTTACCAGACAAGCCTGCATCCACTAAAAGCTTCTTTTTCGGGGTTTCCAGATAAAAGGAATTTCCACTGGAACCCGACGCTAAAATACTGTATTTAAAGCCTGTTTCACTCATTCTAGTCTTCTACTTCGTCCTCCCATACTTCTTCTTTCACTGCATCCTTATCATAAGGGAGCACAATGGTGAAGGTTGATCCCTTACCGTATTCACTCTTGGCCCAAATAAAGCCCTTATGTTGTTTGATAATTTCTTTAGCAATTGCTAGTCCTAGACCCGTACCACCTTGGGCACGACTTCTGGCACGATCCACACGATAAAAACGGTCAAAGATACGTGGTAAATCTTGCTTTGGAATCCCCAATCCCTGGTCAGAAATAGACAAAATCATCTGATCATCAGTCGTCTTCATGGTCACTGTGATTTTCCCGCCATCAGGCGAATACTTGATGGCATTGTTAAGAATATTGTCAATCACCTGTGTCATCTTGTCAGTATCAATTTCAATCCAGACAGAGGTAATTGGATAATCTCTCACCAATTCATATTTTTTCTCTCCATCTGGTCCTCTCATTTTATCAAAACGATTAAGAATAAAAGTAATAAAGGCAGTGAAGTTAATCATTTCCACATCTAGGTGACTAGTCGCATTATCAATCCTAGAAAGATGAAGGAGATCCGTCACCATTCGCATCATACGGTTGGTTTCATCTAGAGATACCTTGATAAAGTCTGGTGCGATAGGTTCTGTCAGAGCCCCTTCATCCAAGGCTTCAAGATAGGATTTTACGCTAGTCAGAGGCGTCCGTAGCTCATGACTAACGTTGGAAACAAAAAGTCTCCGTTCGCGCTCTTCCTTCTCCTGCTCTGTCGTATCGTGCAAAACAGCAACCAAACCTGAGATAAAGCCAGACTCACGACGCACCAAAGCAAAGCGTACACGAAGGCTCAGATACTCACCATTGGCATCCTGAGAATCAATCATTAGCTCAGGAACTTGGGTAATCAAATCACGAAGTTCATACTCATCTTCAATCTTAAGCAATTCTAGAATACTTTTATTGAGAACTTCTTCTTTCTGAACGCCTAGCTGTTTCTTAGCCATGTCATTAATCATGGTAATCTTGCCACGACGATTGGTCGCAAGAACTCCGTCTGTCATGTAAGAGAGGATACTGTGCAATCGTTTACTCTCTTGTTCCAGATTTTCTTGGGTCAAACGGATTACTTCTGATAAATCATTGAGATTATTGGTAATATTAGTGATTTCAGAGCTTCCCTGCATATCCAATACCTGAGAATAATCTCCTGCAATCAGGTCCTTTACCTTTTGATTGATTTTCTTCAACCGAATATTATCCCGACGATTTTCTAGTAAAAGCAAGGTCACCACTAAAATAAAGCCAAGTAGAATGAGGACAAAGATAAAATCACTAGTTAAAACTGTGTCTTTAATTAGTTTAATCATTATTTCTCATATAATAACCGACACCGCGACGTGTTAGAATATACTCAGGACGGCTTGGTGTGTCTTCAATCTTCTCACGCAAACGTCTAATAGTTACGTCGACTGTTCGAACATCTCCGAAATAATCGTAACCCCAGACCGTTTCAAGCAAGTGTTCACGTGTAATCACTTGACCGATATGAGAAGCCAAGTGGTACAAGAGTTCAAATTCACGGTGGGTTAAGTCTAGTTCTTCACCGTATTTCTTAGCAACATAGGCATCTGGAACAATTTCTAAATCTCCAATTTGGATAGGCTGAGGTTTGCTGTCTCCTTCCTGCTCATCTACTGGCATAGGCTGAGAACGACGCAGAAGTGCTTTAACACGCGCCTGCAACTCACGATTCGAGAAGGGTTTTGTCACATAGTCATCCGCCCCAAGCTCTAAACCGATAACCTTGTCAAATTCGCTATCCTTAGCTGAAAGCATGATAATAGGCACACTACTGGTCTTGCGAATAGTCTTCGCAACTTCTAAGCCATCAATTTCTGGAAGCATCAAATCCAGAATAATAATATCTGGCTGCTCTGCTTCAAATTGCTCTAGCGCTTCACGACCGTTAAAAGCAGTTACAACTTCGTAACCTTCCTTGGTCATATTAAACTTGATAATATCCGAGATTGGTTTTTCATCATCTACAATTAATATTTTTTTCATATGTTCACCTTTTTCTCTACTATTATACCAAAAAAATAACAAGAAGACACAATAGCTAGTCTTTGCTACTGTCTATATTGGCTTTTGCATAAGCCTGCCAGATTTTTTGTTGGGGTTTGGCAAGTGGATAATTCTTAAACTCTTCTGGTGAAAGCCAGCGAACTTCCCTATCTGAAAAGTCATGGAAGTCACTTACCTGACCTGCTACAATTTGAACATGCCACTTGCGATGACTAAATACATGCTTGACAGTCTCAAAATAAACATCAAGCCAATCAACTTCTAAGTCATAGTCCTGCTGGAAACTCTCTTCTGGACTTGGACCAAAGTTCACGTTTTCTTCCGCAACCTGATGAAAGAGGTCAAACTGTTCTTCTTGCGAAAAGTTATCAACTTCTATCAAGGGGAAATGCCAAAAACCTGCCAATAGCTTTTCACTTTCATTTTTTTCAAGTAAAAATTGCCCCTGAGTATTTTTGACCACCAAGGCTTTAAGATAAATAGGAACAGGCTTTTTCTTTGGAGCCTTAATTGGATAACGGTCCATGCTTCCATTCTGATATGCCGCACTAAAATCCTTCACTGGACTCTCTTCTGGCCTAGGATTTACAGGAGCCTCAATATCAGATCCTAAGTCCATCAAGGCTTGATTAAAGTCACCTGGCCGTTCTGGGTCAATCAGAATTTCCATCATTGCCTGAAAAATTTTGCGATTACTTGGAATCCCAATATCGTGATTAACTTCAAATAGACGCGCCAAGACCCGCATGACATTACCATCTACAGCTGGCTCAGGCAAGTTAAAAGCAATACTGGAAATGGCTCCTGCTGTGTAAGGTCCAATTCCTTTCAGGCTGGAAATTCCTTCATAGGTGTTTGGAAATTGACCACCAAAATCAGCCATAATCTGCTGGGCCGCAGCCTGCATATTACGAACTCGAGAATAATAGCCCAAACCTTCCCAAGCCTTCAACAAACCTTCTTCAGGCGCAGCTGCCAAACTTTCCACGGTCGGAAACCATTCCAAGAATCGTTTATAATAGGGAATAACCGTATCCACCCTGGTCTGCTGGAGCATGATTTCAGACACCCAGATATGATAAGGATTTTTACTTCTGCGCCACGGTAAATCTCTTTTGTTTTCATCATACCAACTAAGAAGTTTCTCACGGAAAGAAATGATCTTTTCCTCCGACCACATGACGATACCGTATTCTTTCAAATCTAACATATCTCTAGTATAACACAGAAGATTTCACCTGTCTTTTTATCTGATTTATAATATTTTCAATAGATAGTATATGATTTTTCTTTCTACTTAAATATTTGATATGATTACAACTGAAAATCAATAAAATATCATAGAATGCGATTATCCACCTTCAGGGTTTGATTTTGAGACAAATAAACCATAAAGACTCATCTCTCTTATAAAACAATGAAAATGCAGGTTGATATCATCCTAAAACAAGTGAAAAAATGAAAAATAAAAGCCTATTGACCAAGCTAGAAAGCTTGATACAATAGGCTTTTTAAAGGCTAATTATTTAACAGCGTCTTTAAGAGCTTTACCAGCTTTGAATGCTGGTACTTTAGAAGCTGCAATTGTGATTTCTTTACCAGTTTGTGGGTTGCGACCTTTACGTGCAGCACGCTCACGAACTTCAAAGTTACCAAAACCGATCAATTGAACTTTTTCACCAGCTGCAAGGTAGTCAGCTACTGCTGCAAATACAGCTTCAACTGCTGCTGCTGAGTCTTTCTTAGTCAATTCTGTAGCTTCTGCTACTTTAGCGATCAAATCTTGTTTGTTTGCCATGTTAACGATTCCTCCAAATTAATTTCTAATTAACAAATATAATCATATCCTAAAATTCCTTATAGGTCAAGTTAAAAACGCTGTTTATTCGCATTTTCTTTATTTTTTTAGGAATGGTAACGTACCAAAATAGCCCATGCATTCTCGCCTGTATGAGTCTGAATAATAGAACCTGTTTCTAAAACAGAAATTGGCTTTTCAACATAAGCTTGTAAGCTTTCTTTCATCTCTTTTGCCCAATCAGCACTACCAGAATATGAAATTCCAATCTCTGCTACAGAACGTTCAGAGAGAGATGCTGTCAACTCATCCAACCATTTTTTAAAAGTTTTAGCTCCACGACCTTTAACAATTGGCTGCAATTCATGGTCCTTCATCTGCATGACAACACGGATATTGAGAAGTGAACTCAACAATCCGGTTACACGGCCAATTCGTCCACCTTTGACAAGATTTTCCAAAGTTGAAACGCCAATATAAAGTTCTGTGTGGTTTTTAACCTCTTCTACATGAGATAAAATGGTCTCCATGTCTTTGCCTTCTTGAGCTAATCTCGCAGCCTCAACAACTTGGAATTTCAAGGCTTGATCTGTAAAAGAGCTATCAAGAACAGTCACATCTGCAGTAGATAGGCTAGCACCTTGACGCGCTGCTTCTACAGTACCAGAAAGGGCATGGGACATATGAATAGCAAGAATCTGGCTACCATCTTTGCATAGGTCTTCAAACACTTCAGCAAAGACACCTACAGGTGGCTGACTTGTTTTCGGAAGATTCTTAGCTTCTTGCATCAACTGAAGAAATTTACCTTCTTCTTTCAAATCCGCATCAGAATAAACAACATTATCAATCATTACAGATAATGGAACAATTGTTATATCTAATTGTTTTACTAGTTCTGGTTCAATAGTAACAGATGAATCGGTTACAATCTTAATTTTTGTCATAGTATCAATCTTTCTATTTTAGGATTCAGATTGGTTTTCTCACATCTAATTATATCAAAAAAAGATTAAAAATCCTAATGGAGTCATTCAAATTTTCCTTAAAAATTTGATATAATCTACTTATAAGAAAAGAGGTTCCTATGATTAAAAAAATTTATCCCGTTTTAACCATTTTACTAGGTGCTGCCATTTATGCTTTTGGGCTAACTTATTTTGTAGTTCCTCATCACCTCTTTGAAGGAGGAGCGACAGGTATTACCCTCATCACCTTTTATCTTTTTAAAATCCCTGTTTCCCTCATGAACCTGCTGATTAACATTCCCCTTTTTATCCTAGCTTGGAAAATATTTGGAGCAAAATCCCTCTATTCTAGTTTGCTTGGAACCTTAGCTTTGTCCGCCTGGTTGGCTTTTTTTGAGCGTATTCCCCTTCATATTGATCTTCAAGGTGATTTACTGATTACTGCACTTATAGCGGGAATTCTATTGGGAATTGGCCTTGGAATTATCTTTAATGCTGGTGGTACAACTGGCGGAACTGATATTGTAGCTCGTATTATCAACAAATACACTCATATATCCATGGGGAAGCTGCTCTTTATCTTAGATTTTTGTATTCTTATGCTCATTCTCCTGATCTTCAAGGATTTGAGATTGGTTTCTTACACGCTCTTATTTGATTTTATCGTTTCTCGTGTTATTGACTTGATTGGTGAAGGAGGATATGCAGGTAAAGGCTTCATGATTATCACAAAACGTCCTGATCAACTTGCTAAGGCGATTAATGATGACCTAGGAAGAGGTGTTACTTTTATTTCCGGTCAAGGCTACTATAGTCAAAAAGATTTGAAGATTATCTACTGTATTGTCGGTAGAAATGAGATTGTGAAAATGAAGGAAATGATTCATCGAATTGACCCTCAAGCCTTTATCACGATCACAGAAGCCCATGAAATCCTTGGAGAAGGCTTCACCTTTGAAAAAGAATAAAAAGAGGTAGTGTAGTGACCTCAAAAGTTAGACTAAATCATCTATCTTTTGGGTTACAGACAACCTCTTTTTTAATTACTCAAACTCTTAAGACCAATTGCGAGCTACTTCTTCATCTGCCTTTAACTGATCCACTAATTGATCAACTGAGTCAAATTTGGTCATATCTCGAATGCGATCAAGCCAATAAACCATGACTGTTTCACCATAAATATCTTGATTAAAATCAAAAATATTGACTTCAAAACGTGCTTCTTCTCCATCAAAGGTCACATTTTTCCCGACACTAGCCATAGCACGATATTTCTGTCTTTGAATCTCAACATCAACCACGTAAACGCCATCTGCCGGCATATAAGTACGGTCTAAAAGCACCAAATTCGCTGTTGGATAACCAATCGTGCGACCTCGAGCATTGCCATGAACCACCATCCCTCTTGATGGAAGCGGCGCCCCCAAAAGTTCTCCTGCTTCTTTCACATTTCCGTCTAAAATAGCTTGCCGGATACGTGTTGAACTAATCTTTCCTTTCTCATCTTCTACAGGTGGGACAATAATAACTTCTCCATCAAAGTAATCCTTTAAGTTCTCTGCCGTTTTTTTGTCAGAGCCAAATGTATAATCAAAACCTGCAACAATAATTTTAGCATTCATAGCCTTGATATAGGTTGCAAAAAATTCTTCTGCCGTGAGACTAGCAAATTGACTACTAAAATCAAGAAGATATAATTCTTCTACACCTTCGCGCTTTAATTTTCTTTCACGTTCAGCAGGATTCAAAATATGTAAAAACAAATCCGGATGATAAGGCTCTAAAGCAATCTTTGGAGATTCATTAAAGGTCATAACTACGATAGGTAATAAATCCTTTCTCGCAGCCTTATTGGCAACACGAAATAATTCTTGATGCCCCTTATGTATACCATCAAAATAGCCCAGAACTACAACTGAATCAGATGGTGTGCCAATATCTTTATGGTTTTTTATAGGAATAGTAATAATCATAAAATAATTATATCATAGTGATAGCTATTTCTGGAACAGAAAATATGAAATGTCGTTTTTTTAACCTGAAATAACCATTTTTGCAAAATGCAGCACCGTGCAAACATATATTGACTCTGATATACTAGAATTACAAAAAAGAGGAACGATTGACAACATAAGCCATTCCTAATTTATTCTTATAGCATCACAATTTAGAGTCATTCTTGAGTGAAGAACTGATAGTTGAATAGCCTGCACTAATATCGTAAAAACCAGCGTTTTTTGACGCTGGCTTTTTAACTGTGAAAATTCTTTCTCAACTAGATTGCTTCTGTAACAAAACTACGGCTTTCCAATACTTTGAGCATGGCATTAGCTGTATCTAGGGCTGTGAAGAGGGGCACTCCGTGTTCAATGGCTGAACGGCGAATCTGCTCACCATCTTCATCAGCAGTTCGTTTTGTTCCTACTGTGTTAATAATAGCTTGAATTCTTCCTTTGCGAACAAAGCTTGGAATATCCTTATCGTCATCACCAATCTTACCAACAGGTTGGGCTTGCAATCCATGACTGGCAAAGAAGGTTGCTGTTCCTTCTGTCGCAAGGATTCCATATCCAATATTTTGGAAACGACGAGCCAAGTCCAAGGCTTCTTCTTTGGCATCATCAGCGATGGTAAATACAACGTTACCAAAGGTTGGCAAGTGTAAGTAAGAAGCTTCAAAAGCTTTATAGAGAGCTTTTTCCAAAGTCGTATCAGAACCCATAACTTCACCTGTGGACTTCATTTCAGGACCAAGTAAGCTGTCTACCTTAGCTAGTTTCGTGAAGGAGAAGACAGGTGCCTTGATATGAACGCGAGTGCTTTCAGGGTAAAGTCCATCTTGGTAGCCAAGTTCTGATAAACTTTGCCCAAGAATAAGCTTGGTCGCTACTTGAGCCATAGGGATATTGGTCACCTTAGAAAGGAATGGAACCGTACGGCTAGCACGTGGATTGACCTCAATAACATAGACTTTTTCATCCTTGATAACAAACTGGATATTCATCATTCCAAGGCAGTTAAGACCAATTGCTAGGCGTTTAGTGTAGTCAGCGATGGTTTCTTGCACCTTTTGCGACAAGGTTTGTGGTGGGTAAACGGCCATTGAGTCACCTGAGTGGACACCAGCACGTTCGATATGTTCCATGATACCAGGGATAAGGACATTTTCACCGTCTGAAATGGCATCAACCTCGCACTCTTGCCCAACGATGTAAGAGTCAACAAGAACTGGGTGGTCTGGACTAGCCTTAACCGCAGTTCGCATGTAAGAACGGAGGTCTTCTTCGTTTTCAACGATTTCCATAGCTCGTCCACCAAGTACATAAGATGGGCGGACAAGAACTGGGAAACCAATCTTGCGAGCTGCAAGCACTGCTTCTTCTTCATTGGTAGCCGTTTGTCCTGGTGGCTGTGGAATATCCAGGTCTTTTAGAGCTTGCTCGAAGAGGTCACGGTCTTCGGCACGGTCTAGGTCAGCAACCTGTGTACCAAGGATGGTCACACCTGCTTTTGCCAATGGCTCCGCAAGGTTGATGGCTGTTTGACCACCGAACTGAACGATAACCCCTTTTGGTTGTTCCAAGTCAATGACATTCATAACATCTTCGAAAGTCAACGGTTCAAAGTAGAGCTTGTCAGATACCGAGAAGTCTGTAGAAACGGTCTCTGGGTTTGAGTTCATGATGATAGCTTCGTATCCAGCAGCCTGGATAGCCTTAACCGAGTGAACAGTTGCGTAGTCAAACTCAACCCCTTGCCCGATACGAATTGGACCAGAACCTAGAACAAGTACAGATTCTTTATCAGATTTGATAGATTCATTTTCCCAACCATAGGTTGAATAGAAATATGGTGTTTCAGAGTCAAACTCCGCCGCGCAGGTATCAACCATCTTGTAGACTGGGACAATCTTGTTTTCCAAACGAAGCTGACGAACTTGGTCTGCAGTCGTTTCCCAAAGTTCAGCAATCTTACGGTCTGAGAAGCCATTAAGTTTAGCTGTTTTCAAGACTTCTAGATCTTGTGGATGGGCACCCAATTCTTGCTCAATTTCAAAGATATGCAAGAGTTTATCAAGATAGAAGATATCAATTTTTGTAAGCTCTGCAATTTCTTCTGGTGTGTAGCCACGGCGAATGGCTTCTGATACGTAGAAGAGACGGTCATCCTGTGCCTTTACAACCTTTTCAATCAAGTCATCATCTGAAACACTGGCAAGTTCTGGAATCTCGTTATGATGAACACCGATTTCAAGTGAGCGACAGGCCTTAAGAAGTGATTCTTCGATGTTTCGACCAATCGCCATGACTTCTCCTGTCGCCTTCATCTGTGTTCCAAGACGACGTTCACCCTTTTCAAACTTGTCAAATGGAAAACGGGGAATCTTGGCAACTACGTAGTCAAGGGCTGGCTCAAACATGGCATAGGTTGAACCTGTAACTGGGTTGATCACCTCATCCAAGGTCAAGCCAACTGCAATCTTGGCAGCCAACTTGGCAATTGGATAACCTGTCGCTTTAGAGGCAAGGGCTGATGAACGCGATACACGAGGGTTTACTTCGATAACATAATACTTAAAGCTATGTGGGTCAAGGGCCAACTGAACGTTACATCCACCTTCAATTTTGAGGGCACGAATAATGCTCAAGCTTGCGTCACGAAGCATTTGGTTTTCATAGTCTGACATGGTTTGCGCAGGGGCAAATACAATGGAATCCCCTGTGTGAATCCCAACTGGGTCAAAGTTTTCCATGTTGCAAACAACCAAAGCATTGTCAGCTGAGTCACGCATCACTTCGTACTCGATTTCCTTGAAACCTGCGATTGAACGCTCAATCAAACATTGGGTAACAGGTGACAATTTCAAACCATTTTCAGCGATTTCACGCAATTCTTCCTCGTTGGCACACATACCACCACCAGTACCACCAAGTGTAAAGGCTGGACGAACGATAACTGGGTAACCAATTGTCGCTGCAAAGGCAACTGCTTCTTCGACTGTGTTGACAATTTCAGATTCTGGAATTGGTTGGTTGAGCTCTTCCATCAATTGTTTAAAGAGGTCACGGTCCTCGGCTTGGTCAATGGCAGATAATTTAGTTCCCAGAAGCTCAACACCAAGCTCATCAAGGATACCATTTTTAGATAATTCCATGGCCATATTGAGCCCTGTTTGACCACCAAGGGTTGGAAGCAAGGCATCTGGGCGCTCCTTACGAAGAATACGTGTCACAAACTCAAGTGTAATCGGTTCGATGTAAACCTTATCAGCAATCTCCTTGTCCGTCATGATAGTTGCAGGGTTTGAGTTAACCAAGACAACTTCATAACCTTCCTCTTTCAAAGACAAGCAAGCCTGGGTCCCAGCGTAGTCAAACTCTGCAGCCTGACCAATAATAATTGGACCAGAACCAATCACCATAATTTTTTGAATATCAGTACGTTTAGGCATATATAAGATATTAAGGGCGTCAAGCGGACAAAGCTAAAATAGGAGTTATGACGAAGAACTATCAGTTCTAGGAATAACTATCTTTTTAGCACCGTCCGTAGCCCGTATTCAGTTCAGCAAATACGGAGCACCCTTCTCCTTTCTATTCGGCAACTCTCGGGTCGACATTAAATAAGATACAAAGGACAAATAGAAAACGATTGAATTTTAGGAAACCAAGGAAGGATTGACAATCCAAATTGGTTTCTCTAAATTCCGAGCTTTCCGTCCGTGTTCAGTTACATAAATTCTCCGACGAGCTTTTACTCGTTCTTAGTTTGATTGTTTAAATGCTTCCATCATCTCGATAAACTCGTCAAATAGGTAGCTTGCGTCGTGTGGACCAGGGGCTGCGTCTGGGTGGTATTGAACAGAGAAAGCAGGTTGGTATCTGTGACGCACACCTTCAACTGACTTGTCATTGATTTCTTCGTGGGTAATGATCAAGTGCTCTGGTAAATCCTCACGGCTAACTGCATAACCATGGTTCTGACTAGTAAAGTCCACACGGCCTGTAGCAATTTCACGTACTGCATGGTTAAAGCCACGGTGACCAAATTTCATCTTGTAGGTCTTAGCACCGTTTGCCATAGCGAAAAGTTGGTGCCCCATACAAATACCAAAGATTGGAATTTTCCCTTGCACACCGCGAATCATGTCGAGTGCTTGTGGAACGTCTTCTGGGTTACCTGGCCCATTTGACAACATAACTCCGTCAGGATTAAGATGAAGAATTTCTTCTGCCGTTGTCGTGTATGGAACCACGGTCACATTACAGTTGCGCTTCGAAAGTTCACGTAGGATTGAGTGCTTGAGGCCAAAGTCCACTAACACCACGCTCAAACCAACTCCTGGAGCTGGATAGGATGTTTTAGTAGAAACCTGCTTAATATTGTCTGTCGGTAATACCGTTGCCTGGAGCTGGTCAGTCACATGATCCATGCTATCTCCAACATGGGTCAGAGTTGCACGCATAGTACCATGCTTACGGATAATCTTGGTAAGGGCACGCGTATCAATCCCTGAAATACCAGGAATTTTCTTGGCTTTCAAAAATTCATCCAAGGTCATTTGATTTCGCCAGTTGCTTGCTCTACGTGCTTCTTCGAAAACAACAACCCCCTTACAAGTAGGAATAATGGATTCATAGTCATCACGGTTAATTCCATAATTTCCTACCAAAGGATAAGTAAAGGTCAAGATTTGTCCATTGTAAGACTGGTCTGTAATGGATTCTTGGTATCCGGTCATTCCTGTATTAAAGACGATTTCGCCTGTTACATCAATATCTGCTCCGAAGGCCTTGCCTTCAAAAACTGTGCCATCTTCTAATACTAGAAGTCTTTTTGTCATATTTTCACCTCTCGTGGACGCTCACTGGCGTCTTTTAACGTCTTGTGTTTTAGTTGGCGTTTCTACTCGCCAGTACGGATTCTAAGATTGCCATTCGAACAAAGACACCATTAGTCATTTGTTGGACAATCCGTGATTTTGGTGCTTCAACCAAGTGATCTGCAATTTCTACATCACGATTGACTGGAGCTGGGTGCATGAGGATTGCTGTTTCTTTCAAACGGTCATAACGTTCTTGAGTCAAGCCATGTTGGGCATGGTAGTCTTCTTTTGAAAAGACAGCTCCACTATCATGGCGTTCATGTTGCACACGGAGAAACATCATGACATCCACCTGATCAATAATTTCATCAATGGTTACAAACTGTCCATAGTCTGCAAACTCTTGACTTCTCCATTCCTCAGGTCCAGCAAAATAAAGTTCTGCACCTAAGCGTTTCAAAATCTGCATATTGGATTTGGCAACGCGTGAATGGTCCAAGTCACCTGCAATCGCAACCTTGAGACCCTTAAAGTGACCAAATTCCTCATAAATAGTCATCAAATCCAGCAAGCTTTGGCTAGGGTGTTGGCCCGAACCATCTCCACCATTGATGATGGAAGTCGTAATCGTCGGACTAGCAATCAACTCTCTGTAGTAATCAACCTCTGGGTGGCGAATCACACAGACGTCAACTCCTAAAGCAGACAGAGTCAGGATGGTATCATAAAGTGTCTCCCCTTTATTAACTGAACTAGTCTTCACATCAAAGTCAAGTCGTTCCAATCCCAATTTAATCTCTGCCACTTCAAAGGACTTATGCGTCCGTGTAGAATCCTCAAAAAAAAGATTGGAAACAATCGGATGGTCTTCATAAGGAAGCTGAGCTCCGTTTTTAAACTCAATTCCTCGCTTGATCAATTTCATCACTTGATCGACAGTGAGATCTTCCATGGACACCACATGGTTCAATGCTTGTTGATTTTCTGACATGGCTACTCCTTTAGCTTTCTAAGCTTCTTCAGTAATCAGAACTCTGTCTTGGCCATCAAGTTCTGCCATCTCCACGATGATTTCTTCAGAACGACTGGTTGGGATATTTTTTCCAACGTAATCTGGACGGATTGGCAATTCTCTATGTCCACGATCGACTAGAACTGCTAAACTCACGCGCGCAGGACGACCATGACCGACAATATTATCAATAGCAGCGCGAATGGTACGACCTGTATAAAGCACATCATCCACCAAGATAACTTCACGGTCTGTCACATCCACTGAAACCAAAGAGGTATCTTCTCCACTTTTAATATCATCACGGAAAGGTTTGGTATCCAATTCCACAACAGGAACTGAAAGATTTTCTAGTTGCTCCAAACGTTCTTGAATTCGGTGGGCGATAAAGACACCGCGAGTTTTAATACCAGCCAAGACGATCTTATTCAAATCTTTGTTACGTTCGATAATCTCATAGGTAATACGCGTAATCGCTCGTTTGACGGTCAATTCGTCTACAACTTCTTTTGTCTTCATGACAAACCTCCAAAAAGAAAAGTCTCCTTAAACAAGGAGACTTGAAATGTATAGCCAAGCGAGCCCTACTGCAAACAGTATAGACTTCACCCTTCTACTTTATCGCGCTCCTTGCCTGCCTCACGGGACAGGTTTAAAGGAATATTTAGTTATCAAATACTATAGCACAAAGTAGACCTAAAATCAAGCAAAAACTTTTGAGCCCCCATCTTATAAATTGCTAAAATCATATAACTGTGGGTACTGGTCACACTCTGGATTTTTAGGATGACAAATAGCTCTTCCAAAATAAATCATGGCCTGATGGGCAGCTAACCACTGCTCCGGTGGCAAGATATCCATGACCCGCTTTTCCACCTCAAGAGGTGTCGCTGATTTTTTGACGATATCGTGGTGTTTGCTAATACGCTCCACATGAGTATCCACTGCAAAAGCTGGAATCCCAAACCCCACACTCATAACAACATTGGCTGTCTTGCGACCAACACCTGCCAAACTCTCCAATTCCTCACGTGTCTGAGGGACTTGACCATCAAAATCGTCTAGTAACTGCTGGGCACATTTTTTAAGGAATTTAGCCTTGTTCCGATACAGGCCCAGGCGAGAAATGTGTGAAGCAATCTCACTCTCTGTCGCTACAGACATGGCTTGTGGCGTTGGAAAGGCAGCAAAGAGACCTGGTGTGGCCTTATTTACTGCTGCGTCTGTTGTCTGAGCTGACAACATGACCGCAACCAAGAGTTCAAAATGATTAGTGAAATCAAGACTGGGCTTGGCATCTGGAAACAGAGCAATGATTTCTTCTAGCACTTTTCGTGCTCGTTTTTTTGACAAAACCATTATTCGTCCCCATCAAATAGTCCTTGTAAGCCAGCAAAAGGACTGTTTTCTTCTTTCTTAACTGCTTGTTGAGCTTGGTATTCTTCCTCTGTCATGATTTGCCAGTCATTTCCTGACACAAATCCTTGACCAGCTTCTTCTTCAGCTGTCAAGACCTTGATAGGGATATTAAGCAGGATATTGTCTGACACGCTCTCAGCAAGGTTAAGTTCCCCATTTTCGATAGGCAAGACTAAATCATCATCTAGAACTTCTTGGTCCAACTGGTTAGTTGCGCCTTCCATAAAAACTTCCGTGACTGGATAAGATTCAACTAACTCAACTGGCTCCATACTGCGACTTGAAGCAAGAACAATGGTGTAAGACAACTGATAATCTAAGAAATACATACGGTCTTCGTACTGTACTTTCCCAACTGCAAGGATATCTTTTACATCTAAAATTTCTTGATTACGTGCACGCAGGTTTGCAGCTAGATCTAAAGTTTGTTCAAAATGCAAGCCTTCAGACTGCTTACGAATTTCTTGGATATTTAACTTCATATTTCCTCCATAAAGATTTACTCACTTGATTATACCATGAAAAGGCTACAAACCAGCACACTAAACTTTGTAATTAAAATTCATTTTTCAATATATTTACTATGCTATTTTTGTTTTTTAGTACTATAGGCAAGAATAGATCAGAGCAAGAAGGATGCTCACATGGAAGATAAAGAATTGATTGCTAATGCAACCCAACTCCTATCCGAGTTAAATAAAAGTTTCCAACGCTGTAAACAGGGTACGGCAGATGATATTCGACTGCAAGAGCTGCTAAACACCACTGTGCAAGAGAACAAAAAAGCGGAAAAATTGAACAACAGTATCTTAATCGACCTTTAGAAATTTTACCAACCTACCAGTCTTCTGATTGGATTAGGTAGCCTAAAACTAAACGATCAAGCACATACCGCTTGGCGCAACTATGACAAGTTCCATTACGAGCATGTCAAACACGTACTAACTCTTTATGGACCTGTTTTTGGATTTTAGAGCATAGAATTTCCAGTTTTCTGTTGACAAAATTTCCTTAAAGGTATAGGATAAAGATACTAATACTCGGAGGTAAGGGAGACATGAACAACTAAGTCTATCAAATAAAGAACCTTTATTTAGTAGATCTTGTTTTTGTCTCTTTTTGCATGCTCTTTTTGTACTAGATCTTCTGGTACTTTATCCTCTTTGAAAATCAAAAAACTAGAAAGCTAACCATCTGCTCCTCTTGGGTTGGATAGGAGTAGACTGGTCTAGTTTGACAGGATTTTCGACATGGATAATAGCGTTTCTGACAGTGACATTGGCTCTACTAGGTAAGGTAGAGCTTTTTGTTATGCACTATCAACATTCTAGAAAGGGCAATCATATGATAAAAATCAATCACCTGACCATCACACAAAACAAAGATTTACGAGACCTTGTAGCCGACTTAAGCATGACCATCCAAGACGGAGAAAAGGTAGCTATTATTGGAGAAGAAGGAAATGGCAAATCAACTTTGCTTAAAACTTTAATGGGGGACGCTTTGCCTGATTTCACTGTCAGGGGAGACATCCAGTCTGACCATCAGTCTCTGGCCTATATTCCTCAAAAACTCCCCGAGGAGCTAAAAAATAGGACTCTACACGACTACTTCTTTTTAGATTCTATTGATTTAGACTACAGTATCCTCTATCGTTTGGCTGAGGAATTGCATTTTGATAGCGATCGTTTCGCTAGCGACCAAAAGATTGGGAGCCTCTCAGGGGGCGAATCTTTGAAAATTCAGCTCATCCATGAGTTAGCCAAACCCTTTGAGATTCTATTTTTAGATGAACCTTCAAACGACTTAGACCTTGAGACGGTTGATTGGCTAAAAGGTCAGATTCGAAAGATTCGGCAAACCGTTATTTTCATTTCTCATGATGAGGATTTTCTTTCTGAAACGGCTGATACTATTGTCCACTTACGACTGGTCAAGCACCGGAAAAAAGCGGAAACACTAGTAGAACATTTAGATTATGATAGCTATAGCGACCAGAGAAAGGCTAATTTTATCAAACAAAGCCAGCAAGCTGCTAACGACAAAAGAGCCTACGATAAAACCATGGAAAAACATCGGCGAGTCAAGCAAAATGTAGAAACTGCGCTTCGAGCTACTAAAGACAGTACTGCCGGTCGCCTATTAGCTAAAAAGATGAAAAATGTTCTCTCTCAAGAAAAACGTATTGAAAAGGCAGCTCAGTCCATGACCAAAAAACCACTTGAAGAGGAAGAAATCAGACTTTTCTTCTCAGATATACAGCCATTACCTACTTCTAAAGTCTTAATCCAACTGGAAAAAGAAAATTTATCCATTGGCGAGCGAATTTTGGTGCAAGAACTACAATTAACTGTCCGTGGCCAAGAAAAAATTGGTATCATCGGCCCAAATGGTATTGGAAAATCAACTCTGTTAGCCAAGTTACAGCAACTTCTTAATGATAAAAAAGAGATTTCGCTTGGTTATATGCCTCAAGATTACCAGCAAAAACTACAATTGGATTTATCCCCAATAGCTTATCTCAGCAAAACTGGTGAAAAAGAGGAACTACAGAAAATCCAATCCCACTTAGCCAGTCTCAATTTCAGTTATCCAGAAATGCAGCATCAAATTCGCTCCTTATCTGGCGGGCAACAGGGAAAACTCCTGCTTTTAGATTTAGTCTTGCGCAAACCAAATTTTCTCCTGTTGGACGAACCCACACGAAACTTTTCTCCCACTTCTCAACCCCAAATCAGAAAACTCTTTGCAACCTATCCAGGCGGTATCATCACTGTTTCGCATGACCGTCGTTTCTTAAAAGAGGTCTGTACGAGTATCTATCGTTTGACAGAAAATGGTTTGGAAGTCGTTGATTTAGAAGATTTATACTCATGAGGATAATTATTTGCTTTGGAGCGCTATTTGAACATTATAATAGGTGATACATCTTATGTTCACAGTCAAGTCAATCATTTCTTGTAATCAACTCTAAATAGACGGATAAAAACTACTTCTAACTATCAAAAAACGAGCACCTCCTCAGTTGGAAATGCTCGTTTTCTTATGTTGCCATGGTTTATAATTACAATGAGAAATGGGAAACAGCCTTGAATGGCAAAATCTCCTAAATCTCCGACTACCAACTTTTTTACTCTACTGGTTTTTCTTGATTTCCAGTACTTGTTGGAGATTCTGTTGTTTCCTTTTCTGAAGTTGATTCAGCAGGTTTAGAATCTGTTGCGTTGCTCGGTTTGTTTTCGTCGCTGGCAGTTTCACTGTTAGATTCCGCAGCTGCTGATGTTTCAGTTTCGGGACTTGTCTTATCACCATTTGCTTCAGCATTTGCTGCTGGAGTTGCTTCTTCAGTTACGCTTGATTTTGACTTGATTTCTTGATTCAAGACCAGAATAGCTTTTGTCAATTCAAGTAAAGCGGCTTTGTCCTTACTCTTGGCAGAAAGTTGATCTAGTAAAGCATCTACCTTATCAAAGTCCTCATCAGAACCCTTATTGTTTTCTAAGTAAGCGTGAAGCGACATGAGGATATCGTAGAGTTTTTGATAGAGTACAAGTGTCTGAGGATCTTGCTCAGTATTTTCTTTCTCTTGTTGAAGGGCACTAGCGATACGAGTCAAGACATCTTTCACCTGGCTGTTTACTTCATCCAAGTCTGCATCAGCCTTGTTTGTGGCAGCTTTGAGATTTTCTACTTCTTCTGCCAAAGATTGTCTGATACCTTCTTCTTGAATTTGTTCCAAGAGTTGAGTTGCCTTGCTCAAAAGACTTTCTACTTGCTCCTTGCTAACATGATTGACATGTTCTTCAGGCATAAAGTCTCCATACAATTCTTTCAAGAAGCCATAAATGGCTGTCTTGGCAGTTTGATTATCAACTTTTTCAGTATCTAGAACTGTCTTAGTCGATTTAGCAGTAGTTGGTTGAGCTTTCAAAGCTTCTTCTACTTCTTGTTTTGCCTGATAGATACTTGGGAATAATTTGTTCAATTCTGCTGCCTTAAGGAAGGATTGAGATTGATACAAGGTCCAAGTCAACTGAGCTACTTTGTTTCGAAGTTCATCACTCAAACGACCGTCATTTACGTGTTCGTAGAAATACTTGATGTATTCTACAGTTGTAACACCTGTTCGATCATTAAAGTCTTGAAGAGCTCGAAGTTGTGATTCAACTGCTGCTAAAGCAGCCTCATCTTTTGCCAATTTAGCTTCTTGGAGTCGAACGAGAAGATCTTTCTTAGGAAGCCCATAAGAATCTGTATCCAGTGTATTTATTTTATCAATCAAGGCTTGATATTTCTTATCTAGAGCGCTTGTTTTAACAGGCTTGACACTTTCATCAATATGAATATATTGCTTATCAAAGAGATCCAGTGTTGCAAGATAACCTACTGTAGAGTTAGTTGCCAGTTTCTTCATGTTTTCAGTAAACTGACCTAAAGCTAACTCAATCTGTCTTTGTTCGATAGGCTTGTCTTTATAGATGTTTCTGCTTTCAGCTAGAAGTTGGTCTACTTTTGCCAAAACTACCTTCTCATCAAAAGCTCCAGGTTGGTAGTTGGATTGTAGAGCTGGAATCTTGTTTTTCAAAGCCACTTCAAAGCCCTTAGTTTGAACCTTGATGTAGTGATTATGGTCGCCATGAGGAATCACAAAACTACCATTTTCTACCTGCAAGCTATAAGGAGACACACCATCTCGCAAAGCAGTGGTATAAAGTTCATTTAGGAAATCAAGTTCTGGATTTCCAGTTTGAAGAGGAATACGAACGTGTTCTTTACGAACAGCATATGGATGGATATGAGTTGGATCGTAGGCTTGGTCTGGATTTCCAAAAACAAAGAATCCGTTTGAAATTCTAATAGCTTCAAGTGGAACGCCATAGGTCTTAGAAATGTAAGCAATCTTTTCTTCATCGCTAGCATCTCTTGAGAAAGACTCTACCGTTTTAGCAAGAGGTTTTACAGGCTCTGCATCATGATGTGTTTTTAAATGGTCTTGTGCATCCTTAATTTGATCAGCTGTCAAATCCTTCTTGAAGAAGTAATGATTGTGGTCACCATGACTCATGACAAATCCTTGCTCATCCTCACTGATGACACGATCGGCATCAAATCCATGATCATGGCCTTCATCATGATGGTGTCCATTATTATCTTCGTCGTGATCGCCATCATGTGCTGGTGTTGTTGTATTTGCCACTTTCAAGTGGTCTTGCGCTGCCTTAATTTGGTCTGCTGTTAAGTCTTTCTTAAAGAAGTAATGATTATGATCACCGTGACTCATGATAAATCCTGCTTCATCTTCAGCAATAATACGATTGGCATCAAATCCATGTCCACCTTCTTCATGTTCCTCATGTGAAGTTCCTGGATTGATTGGAAGAGATGGCGAAGGTGTTGTTAGACCATTATTTGGAAGAGTCGGTTGACCAATTTGATTCGCCTTAAGGATGTAATGGAAATGATCACCATGTCTGACGATATAAGCTGTAGCCGTTTCTTCAACGATATCTTTTGGATTAAAAATATAACCATCAGATGCTGAAGAGAGTTCCTTACTTGTCGTTGAAGAAGAAGGATTGCTTGAAAGACTTCCTAGACTAGACGCTACTTTATTAGGTTTTTCATTTGTAGAGACCGTAGAGCCAGTTCCACCTATAGGCACCATTCTAGCAATCTTTTCTTCTAAAGGAGAGAGCTTGCTGTAAGGAATAAAATGATAATGGTTTCCATGCGGAATCGCAACTCCATTTGGTGTACGACTGACAATCTTAGCAGGGTCAAAGACTAAGCCATCTGATTCACTGTAACGTTGGTTGCTAGGTAAATCATAGAGTTCTTTCAATAGACTTTGGAGATTTTCAACTTTGCTTTCTGGCTTGCTAGTTGATTCTTTCTCTATAGCTTGATTAGTATTGTCACTAGCTGTTGAAGAATAGCTTAACTGGCTCGGTTGCGTATTTTTACCAGTCAGATGAGCTTTAGCTGCTGCTAATTCACTAGCAGATAAATCACTTTTTGGAATGTAGTGATAGTGACCTCCATGAGGAACGATATAAGCATCACCAGTATCTTCAATAATGTCAGCTGGATTAAAGACATAACCATCATCTGTTGTATAGCGTCCCTGAGACCTTGCTACAGCAACATCAGAGCTGACCGTCTCATTATCTTTGACATGTTCTTGTTTTTGACGGTTGATTTCATCTTTGGTTCGAACATTATCAGCATGAGCTGCATCTTTCAAATAGACATAATATTTTCCATCGACCTTGATGATATAGCCACCCTTGACCTCATTGACAATATCTCCATCCTTAAGTTGATAGTTTGGATCCTTCATCAAAAGTTCTTCACTAAAGAGGGCATCATAAGGAACTTTTCCGTTATAGTAATGGTAGTGATCACCGTGTGATGTAACATAACCCTGATCTGAAATCTTGATAACAATTTGCTCAGCCTGAATTCCTTCTTTTTGGCTAACCTGATCTGGTGTCAGGTTTTCACTTTTCTGACTTGACTGACTACCATCCACATAAGAGACACGATTATTGTCCTTATTTTCCTGTGAGCGATGCTGGTTCAGTGCATAGGCACATAGACTCAAGGATATGATAACAGCAGATCCAGCTGCTATATATTTTTTACTGAATTTCATAAATCCCTCATTTCAATAAATGATGAAGCTTTTTTAACTTCTTTTGCTTGGTTAAACAGTTTTTTCTAAACTGGTTATTTAACCAATTAATTAACCAGTAAATAGTTTACCTTTTTTAAGCTTATCTGTCAAGATTTTTATAACATTTTAAAAAATAAAAGCCAGTATTGCTACTGACTCTTACATCATTTTGATTTAATAAGATAAACTTATGCTTCTGGTTTCGTCGTTACTGACTCACTACCTTTTTAACAAAGCAAGTAATTTTTCTGCTTCTGCCATGATACCATTATTATCCATGGTTTGCAGGCTCAAGTTATTTCGTAAACCAGCTAGGCTCTCTGTCACATTGTCTTTCAAACTAGCATCCCTTACTTTAGCAAGTAGAGCTTCTACTTCTTTGAGTTTGGCTTCTACTTTTTCGGTTTCTACTTGAGGTACTTCAGCTTCGTCTGTTTTATCTTTAGATACTTCTTCTGTCTCGTCTTCATCAGTGCTCGGTTTATAAAGATTATCTACTGAAGGAGTTGAACCTGTATGATTCTCTTTCTCATCAGATTCAGGGCGAGTTGGCTCACTTACTTCATCAGGTTTACTGTCTCCTACTTTATTTTTACGAACATGGTCGCTGGCATTTCCCCAACCATTATCTGAGTGAGGACGTTCTTCAGGATGTTCAACATAATATTTTACAGTCGCAAAGAGATCCTCAAGGCTATAACCCTTAGGTGCTTCATAGAGTCCTTCGTCAAACCAACCAAATTTAATGTTATGGTAATGGTCGTAATGAGGTATAATTAAGCTACCATTTTTAACTTCAACAGTATGTTGTAGATTGTAAGGAATATGATCAAGTGGGACCTTCTTAGCTGCTTTCACTTTATTATAGATTGCTTCTACTCCTTTAACCTCAGTATTTCCTGAACCCTGATTCTCTGTTGAAGGAGGTGTCAAACCTTTCTCTTTAGCATAAGCCTGAGCTGCCACTCTTTCAGTTTCAGACAAGCTCTCTTTCTTAATCCAGTGACTATGGCTCATATGTGGAGTTACATAAGCATCTCCCTCATCACTGGTAATATCACGAATGTCAAAGATATATCCATCTTCTGTTGTATACTTACCTGCTAATTTCGCTAATTTAATTTCATCGTCTGTATAAGCAATTTGAGCATTTGACTTACCAAGACGTTCTGGATGGGTAATTGGTGCTAGGAATGCCAATAAATCATCTACTAATTTTCCTTTATTAGCAGATTCATCATTCAAGCGTTCTGCTAATTTGTCTAAGGCTTGGAAATCAGAAGTACGACCCTTATTTTCAGACAAGGCTTTATGAGCCTCGGTCAACAAATGATAAGCTTTATCATAAAATTCTTGATCACGAGGTGGTACATTTTCTTTCTTCGCAACTAGAGCGTGTGTCTCTTGAGTTTTCTTAGACAGGAGATTTTCAATATCAGCAATCTTATCCTTAGCCAAATCTTTAACTAGAACATAACGACTAACACCCTTATCCTCTATAATATATCCGTCGCCAACTTTTCTAACAACCTGCTTGACATCAAGTTCAGTAGGTTTATTTTCCGCTGGTGCAAGAGGTTTGGTAGTAGGGGCTGGCTTCAAAGGAGTGACGCTTGGCAAGACACTGCCATTTTGTCCCTTGACAGCTATCATACGAGCCAATTTTTCTTCCAAAGGTGACATTTGCGAATAAGGAATAAAGTGATAATGGTCTCCGTGAGGTACTGCGACACCATTTGCAGTACGTTTGATGATTTGTGCTGGATCAAAGACGAGTCCATCAGATTCTACATGTCGTTCTGATAAAGGTTTAGCATACAATTCACGTAAAAGTGTTGGAATATCTTCCCCTTGGTCTTGATGATAAGTTGGAGTGACAGTCAGATTAGGAGTCTCTGTCAAACTTGGTTGGGCTGGTTTACTTGAACTTGTAGCAGAATGTGAGCTCTGTTTACCATTCCAATAAGCTTGGGCGGCAGCCAATTCCCCTGCTGACAAATCACTCTTAGGGATATAGTGGAAATGATTGCCATGCGGTACAACAAAAGCGTCACCTGTATCTTCAATCACATCTGTTGGACTAAAGACATACCCATCATCTGTTGTATAAGCGCCTCCAGTTGCTCTATTCGGTGCCGGCTTATCGAGATTAAAGTTTGGTTTAATCGTTGCACTTGGTTTCTCAGTACTGCTTGGTTTCGTATTGTCAGCATGACTTTGAGCTGGCTGACCTCCAATTGGCAGATTTCGAGCCAATTTTTCTTCCAAGGCAGACATTTGTGAGTAAGGAATGAAATGGAAATGATCTCCATGAGGAACTGCCACACCATTGGCAGTACGTTTTGTAATCTGTGCTGGGTCAAATACCAATCCATCAGACTCCACATGACGTTGGCTCAGAGGCAAAGCGTACAATTCTTGAAGAAGACTAGCTAAATCCTCATTTTGACTCTCCGGAGCTGTTGCAGGATTTTGAGGAGTTTCAGATGGACTAGTTCTCACACTAGATCTTGTTTCTCCTCTGCTTGAACGATATTCAACCGTACTTAATTGACCACCTTTTCCAGATAAGAAGGCTTGGGCGGCAGCTAATTCACTGGCAGACAAGTCACTCTTAGGTATATAGTGAAAGTGATTGCCATGAGGAACGATATAGGCATCACCCGTATCCTCAATGATATCAGAGGCATTAAAGATATAACCATCATCCGTTGTATAACGGCCTTGAGCTCTGGCAGCAACTACTGCTTGATCGTTAGAACCGCCTCCATGATTATGACTGTGTTCCTGCTTCTGACGTTTAATCTCTTCTTTTGTCCGAATATTGTCCGCATGAGCCGCATCCTTGAGGTAAACATAGTATTTCCCGTCTACCTTAATCACATAGCCACCCTTGATTTCATTGACAATGTCTGAATCCTTCAACTGATAATTCGGATCTTTCATCAGCAGTTCTTCACTGATGATAGCATCATAAGGAACCTTGCCATTATAGTAATGATAATGGTCTCCATGAGAAGTCACATAACCTTGATCCGTAATCTTGATAACGATTTGTTCGGCATTAATACCTTCTTTTTTACTGACTTCATCAGGTGTCAAATTTTCTGCCTTTTGACCAGCCTGATCACCGTCTATATAAGCAACTCGATTAGAATCTTTCTTAAGTTGGCCAGCTTGATACCGTCCAAGTTCATAGGAGCAAACACTTAGGGCAAGGACCGCCACTGAACCAACTACATATTTTTTATTGATTTTCATTCTTGCCTCACTTTAATTCTTCTGCTAGAACACTCATATTTTCTTCCAGATTTTCTAAATAAGTCTTGTCATTTTGTGGGTCTGCCTCTAAAGGATTCAGAGTTTTAAGACCCACACCTGTTGATTTGACAAGAGTTTCAGCTACTTTTGAAGAAGCATTACTTTCTGTAAAAATTGTTTTAACCTTATAGGTTTTTACAAATTCCTGAATTTCTGTAAGTTGTCGTGGACTTGGTTCTTGTTCAGGAGAGATACCTGCAATACCAAGTTGATTAAGTCCAAATCGCTTCGCTAGATAAGAAAAGGCTGTATGCTGTGTTACAAAAGTTTTCTGACTCGCTTTTTCAAATTTAAGCTGGAATTTCTTAGTCAATTCTTGAGCTTTTTTGATAAAGGCTTGCGCATTTTTCTGATAAGTTTCTTTATGCTCACTGTCAACCTCTGAAAGTTTGTCAGCGATAATCTGGGCTTCTTCACCAGCTTTTTCTGGATCTAGCCAAGTATGAGGATCATAGAGCGTTTTTTCATCAACTCCATCCCCTGCTTCCACATCTTCTAGCCCTGGGACGCGATCTAAAGTCATTCCCTCTGAAGCCTCTAAAACCTTAACTTTAGATTTTTTTAGATTGGGATCCAAACTTCCTGCCCAAGATTCGAGCGTATGCGAATGATAAACAAAGACATCTGCATCGTATATTGCTGCAATATCATTTGCCGAAGGTTCAAAAGAGTGAATGCCACTACTTGACTGAATCATCCGAACATCATTCAAGTCACCAGATACTTCCTTGACCATAGCATAGATAGGATAAAAACTAGTGACAATTTTCATCCCTTTCCCTGTCTGACTTTCCTTTTGCCCACAAGCAGCTAAACACAAAAGGAAAACACTTAACAATACTAAAAATAAACTTTGTTTCTTCATAAACAACCCCTTAACTATTTAATTAACTGGTAAACATTCTACTCCTAAAAATTTAATCTGTCAAGCTATTTTAAGAAAAAAATTGAAATTTCTTTCACATATAAAAATCTGCTGAGTTTCAACAACTCAACAGATTCTCACTTTATATACTCAATGAAAATCAAAGAGCAAATTAGGAAGCTAGCCGTAGGTTGCTCAAAACAGTGTTTTGAGGTTGTAGATAAGACTGACGAAGTCAGTCACATATATACGGCAAGGCGAAGCTGACGTGGTTTGAAGAGATTTTCGAAGAGTATTATTCTTCTATGGTAGAATGCTTATAACCATAAGTAAAGTAAATGATACTTCCTACTAACAACGCAACTAGGAAAGCAATCCAAGTTTCCATATTATACTGTAACATAAAGGATAAACAAATGATGATTGATAAAATGGGTAACAGGGGTACCAATGGTGTTTTAAATTCTCCAGCTTTTGGCATCCCCTTTTCTTTCCGTAAGCGAATCAGACCATAAGCCAGCATGATCAAGTAGGCCAAAGTACAAATATTTAAGAAGGCTGCTATACTAGCAAGAGGGAAGATTCCTGCTGCTACTGCTGAAGCTAGACCTGTTAAAATAGTAGCATTTTTTGGTACCTTACTTGTCTTTGTTAGTTCTTTAAATACAGCAGGCATTAAGCCGTCACGCGCTAAACTGTAAATCATACGCGATAGGGCATAGGTCATCGAAATACAAACTGTAATCAAGGTCAAGATAGCCACTAATGACACATAGTTAGCTGCCCAACCAATCCCAATGCTACGAAGAGCAAAGGCAACGGCATCGTCAACATTTAAATGACTATAGTGAACCACACCAGTCAAGACAAACGTCACCAAGGCATAGAGAATAGTTACGATAGAAAGCGATAAGACAATCCCTCTAGGAATATTTTTTTGAGGAGCCTTGACCTCATCTACGGCCATAGAGATGGATTCAAATCCCAAAAAACCAAAGAACATCAAGGACGCACCAGCCATAATACCAGTACTAGCACCATAGATTTGTCCAAAACCGTAAGGAGCAAAATTGCTCCAATTATCAAGTTTAATATTCCAAATTCCTACTAAAACAAAGAGCGCTAAAGCCGAGAATTTCAGAATAACCAAAATAGAATTAAAGCGTAAAGCTGCTTTAGCATTGAGTAAAACAAGGGATGTCACCAAGACCAAGACAAGAATAGGCAATAAATCAACAAATGTCCCTGCTTGAGGATTAAAGGTACCATTTAAAGCCTGAGGAAGGGCTATCCCGTATTGAGAAAGCAAGCCTTTAAAATAAGCTGCCCAACCCGAAGCCACGCCTGATATGGCTGTCATGAACTCCATCATTGTTAACCAGCCAGCCAACCAAGCTGGAAATTCTCCTAAAATAGCATAGAGATAACTGTAGGCACCACCTGTAGCAGGTACTCGCGAGGCAAATTCTGCAAAAAAGAGAGCTGATAATCCCACACATAAAGCAGAAATAACAATTGAAATCACTAGCGCTGGACCAGCAAGTGTTGCGGCTGCAGTGCCTGTAATTGTAAAGACGCCTGTCCCTACCATGGCTCCAATTCCCAGCAAAATCAAATCCCATAACTTCAAATGCCTGTGCATCTCCGTTTTATCCAAACTAACATTCTTTGTTCTAAATATATTCATCTTTGACTCCAAAATAAAATGATGATTCTATTTTACCATAAATATAGGAGATTTGTGAATATTTATAAAACAATTTTCTAAAAAAATCTGACTACTCTCTTGTAATCAGATTCTCTTTATCTCTAGTTCATTTCTTTAAAGGCTGCTTCTGCATCCGCGTTGCTGATAACACCAAATTGAATCTTTCCAATCTTTCCTTGACTATCAATCAGGTATTCTGTAGGAATGCTTCGAATTTGATAAGCTTGGAAGGTTGTTGCTTTAGTATCATAAAGAACTGGGATATCTTTATATCCTTGGTCTTGGAACCATTGTGGGAATTGCTCGACAGTTTTTTCACCTTGAATTCCTGGTGCAATGACACTAAGAATTTCAAAATCGCGATCTGATTTCGCAGCTAATTCCATCAACTCTGGCATACTTTTCTTACATGGGCCACACCATGAAGCCCAAAACTTCAAGTAAACTTTTTTACCCTTATAATCAGATAACTTAACTTCTTTACCATCCATAGATTGCAAGGTAAAGTCTGGTGCCTCTTTTCCAACAGCAATTTGTTGTACAGTCGTTTGTTGCTGTTGTTTTGGCTGTTGTGGAGCTTGAGTCTTTTTAGTTTCTTCCTCACCACAGGCCATCAATACGACTAATGACAATAGGCTTAAGCCAGCAAACATTACTTTTTTCATCTTTTCTCCTTTATTCAAAAATTCCAGCTAGAACATTTACTTGTCCTAATAGTAATAAAATTCCCATTAAAATAATAAGGAAACCACCAATTTTCTTTAGTAGCATCATATGACGTTTGATTTTACTAAAATAAGGCATCACGACCCCTGAAGCTAGTGCCAAAACCAAGAAGGGAATGGCCATACCCAGAGTGTAAATAAGAGTATAGATAGCTCCTTGCCAAGCACCATTGCCTCCAGAAGCTGCAAGCGCTAAAACAGAACTTAAAATTGGACCAATACAAGGTGTCCAACCAAAGCTAAAGGTAATACCAAGTAAAAATGCTGACCAATAACGATTGGCTTCTGATTTCTTAAAAGTAAAGCTTTTTTGAACCTCTAATTTCTTAAAATGGAAAATTTCCATCTGATGAAGTCCCAAAATGATAATAATCGTTCCCATGACATATCGAAACCAATTGGCATAGAGGATATTACCAAAGTAACCTGCACCAAAGCCTAGAATAAAGAAAATGAGAGAAATACCTGCAATAAAGCAAAGTGTTCGAATCAAACCTGACCAGAGAACCTTTCTCCCAAACAAGGAAAAACTTTTTGCACTTTCCTGATCATCCAATAAGATTCCAGTATAGACTGGTAACAGGGGGAAAATACAAGGGGAAAAGAAGGACAATATCCCTGCAAAAAAAACCGAGATTGAAAAGACTATCGTTTCCAATAAAGAACCAACTTTCTTAAGAATTTAAACCTATTGTACTATAAATGTTAAAATTTGTATCAAGTTTGCTACGGCTAGCTGTATTTACTATGACGTTAGATAAAAGAAAAAGATAGAAGAAAGTTGTCTAAGTTGACTTTTTCTTCTATCTTTCTTTAATTATTTTAATAAGTTCCTTCTTCACCTTGACTAGTCAAGATAACAGGTCCATCTTTCGTAATGACGAATTGGTGTTCATACTGGCATGACAATCCACCATCAATGGTCTTATGCGCCCAACCAGTCTTCATATCTGTATCGATTTCCCAGTCACCTGTATTGATCATCGGTTCAATAGTCAAGACCATTCCTTCACGGAGACGAAGCCCACGACCAGCAATACCATAGTTAGGAACCATTGGTTCTTCGTGCATGGTTGGACCAACACCATGACCAACCAAATCACGCACTACACCGTAACCACGACTTTCAGCGTATTCTTGAATAGCCGCACCGATATCACCGATACGGTTCCCAACAACAGCTTGCTCAATCCCCTTATACATGGCTTCTTTAGTTACATCCATCAAATTTTTCACTTCTTCGGACGGTGTGCCAACAGCATAAGCCCAACATGAGTCTGCTAAACCACCAGAATAGCTCTGAGTGTATTTCTTCATTTGCTCAACATTGTTGAAGTTTAATTTTGAGACATTCAAATCAGATTTGGCAATTGGACCTCCCAAAACCATGTCAACCTTGAGCAAATCACCATCTTTCAAGATATAATGACGAGGGAAAGCATGGGCAACTTCATCATTAAGAGAGCAGCAGGTAGCATAAGGATAGTCCATCATTGCACCGTCAACTCCAATCTGAAGCGGCAGGAAATTTTCTTCCTTACAACGTCTACGAACATATTCTTCAACTTCCCACATATCTATGCCAGGCTTAATCAAATCACGTAAGCCAATATGAATACTTGCAAGAAAATCACCGGCCTTGTCCATAGCTTCGATTTCACGAGCTGATTTTAATGTTATCATTTTTTCTCCTAGTTTCTAATTAATTTTAACAGTCACATTTGCTTTTGAAACAATCTGGTGACCATGATAAATATCGTAGTCAATAATAGCTGACCGTCTCGTATGATGGATAATGCGTGCCTGAATACGCAATATATCATCTATCTGAACAGCCTGCAAAAAGTAGATTAGCATCTGCTCGATGATGAGATTGCGCCCACTATTCACAACTAAATCTTGGGTCATGTGGGTCAGAATTTCTGCCAATACACCATTAGCCAAGACTCCGTTCTTCTCCAGCATAAAGGGTTCAACTGTGATGACTACTTCATCATGATGATAAGAAAGTTTTTGACCAATCTGCTCAGAAAAAGTTGGTAGAGCCGAAACTTGGGAACGACTCATCTTCTCCATGACATCGCGTCGTGTCACAACTCCAAGCAAGGTTTGATTGCTTCGAATAACTGGTACCATTTCAAAATCTTCAGCAATCATTCGTTGACTGACATTGGCAATATTTGTCGATAATCCGACTAAAAAGAGGCTACGAGACATGACCTTATCAATTGTGGTACTTGGTGACTTATCACCTGCATCCCTCATGGTTACCACTCCCACCACAACCTGATGTTGGTTAATAACTGGAAAACGACTACTTCGATTCTTACGTACTAAGTCCAAATAATCTTTGACTGTGTCAGTCTCTCTCAGAAAACCATATTCATGACTCGGACGGTAAAGTTTCTCAACTGTCAAAATGTCTGTCTTGATTTGGACATTTGACAAGGCTTTATTGATCATGGTCGCGACAGTGAAAGTATCATGCTTGCTTCTCAGAACAGGAATCCCTTTTTGATTAGCCAGTTTAAGCACATCATCATGGACCTGAAATCCACCTGTAACTAGAACTGCATTTTCATTTTCAAGTGCTAACAGTTGGATACGGGTACGGTCCCCGACAATCAAGAGTCCCCCATCATGAAGATAGGATAAGATGTTTTGTTCAGTCATGGCACCGATAGAGAACTTACTAAATTCTCTATCTAAACCTTCTTGCCCAGCCAAAACCTCAGAAGAAGTCACTTCTGCAATTTCAGCAAAAGTTAATCTTTCAATAGCAACTTTCTGGGATTTAACACGGATAGTACCACTTCTAGGACGGGTCTCCACAAGTCCACGATTTTCAGCTTCTTTAATGGCCCGATAGGCCGTTCCATCACTGACCCCCAGATGGTTAGAAATACTACGAACACTAACCCTCTTTCCGACAGGCAATTCTTCCAAATAGCTTAGAATTTCCTGATGCTTACTCATTGAATTCTCCTTTTACATACCGAAATTCAAGATAATCCCGCATTTTTCTTGTGTAGCGATCACTTCCTTTAAACTGACGAGTCAAACGGAATCCAGACTTTAGAGCAACCTTTTGACTCGCTTCATTTTCAAGGTGGGTAATGATGGATAATTGTTTTAAACCAAATTCCTCAAAAGAAAGCTGACAAATTTTTCTAACAATCTCTGTCATAAATCCTTGCGACCAAGCATCTTTTCTCAAAAAATAGCCAAGCTCAGCTTCTTTTTTGATTTCATCTAACTTCTCAAATTTAATAGAACCAATCATTTGTTGATTTTTTTGGTCACAAATTGCCCACACTCCCAAAGGGGACTTCATAAAATAATTCGCTAATGCATATTGACTTTCTTCCAGACTTGCCTGAGTTGGGAAAATAAATTGAAGATTTTCTGGATTTGAAGCTATCTCGTGGAAGTCCTGACTATCACTAAAAAAGAAAGGACGCAAATACAAGCGATCCGTTTCAAAAAAAGAAAACATTGCTAATTTGGTCCAAATATTCATAAACACCCCTACGGTTTAATCTTCGACTAGTTTAATATCTGCTCCTAGATTACGTAATTTTTCGATAATATCAGAATAACCACGTAAGATAAACTCGATATTTGTAATTTCAGTTTTACCTTCAGCCATAAGCCCAGCAATGACTAGTGCAGCCCCAGCTCGTAGGTCAGTCGCTTTAACACTGGCCCCACGCAAACTACGTCCACCCGTGTACAAAATATGACCATTTGTTGTCGAAATATCCGCATCCATCTTTGCTAGTTCAAAAACATGATTTACACGTTTTTCGTAAATCGTATCGACAATTGTACCACGACCATTCGCTCTTAGTAAAAGTGGGGTAATCGGTTGTTGCAAATCAGTTGCAAAGCCTGGGTAAGGAGCTGTCTTAATATTGATTGCTTTCAAATTAGACTGTTCCTCGACAAAAATGCTGTCTTCAGATACAGTCATTCGAACTCCCATTTCTTCCAACTTAGCGATGAATCCTTCTAAGTGTTCATAAAGAACATTATTTATACGAATTCCCTTACCAACTGCAGCAGCTAAGGAAATATATGTTCCAGCTTCAATACGGTCTGGAATCACCTGATGACGTGTACCATGTAATCTTTCAACACCATCAATAATGATGATATTAGTTCCTGCCCCACGGATATGGGCACCCATATTATTCAAGAGAGTTGCAACATCAATAATCTCAGGTTCACGGGCTGCATTTTCAATAATAGTACGACCATTCGCTTTAACCGCAGCAATCATCGTATTAATCGTCGCACCGACACTAACTGTATCCATGTAAATACTTGCACCGTGAAGTCCTGTATCTTTGGCAGATAACTTCATGTTATCTCCCTCGTAGCTAACAGTAGCCCCCATAGCTTCAAAAGCCTTAAGGTGTAGGTCAATCGGGCGAGGACCAAGGTCACACCCTCCAGGCAAGCCAACTGTGGCTTCACCAAAGCGACCTAAAAGACTTCCATAAAAATAATAAGATGCACGAAGACTATTGATTTTTCCATAAGGCATTGGAATATTTTGAACACCTCTTGGGTCAATCTCCAATACATCGTCATAACGCTTTACAGTAGCTCCCATCAATTCCATGATTTCGACAAGACTGGCTACATCCGAGATATCTGGAACGCAATCCAAAGTCACCACATCATCAGCCAATATAATAGCTGGAATTAAGGCCACAACGCTATTTTTAGCACCACTAATAGTGATTTCACCTTGTAGTGGTAATCCACCATTGATAACAATTTTTCTCATTCTAAGTTTTTAATACTCTTTCAAGATTTCTAATAAGGTCTTTAAAATAAATTATATCATAAATGCAACCTTTTTTCCATCCTTTTCAATTTTATAGTTGCTTAGTTTTAAACAAAAGCTATGATATATAGTACTGATTTTAAACAAGGAGCATTAGATTACATCAAAGAGGGACACCGCCATGTCGAAGCAGCTAAAATTTTTGATGTTGGCGACAGAACTCTCTTCACATGGGAAAAGAAAGACGTGAACAAGGATATTTAGAGCGGAAAAAGCGAGTCGTCAAAAAGCGAAAGATTCCTTTAGAGGAATTGAAAGCCTTTGTAGAGGCTCATCCAGACGCTTTTTTACGGGGAATTGCGGCATATTTTGATTGTGCTATTCCTTCAGTATGGGCAGCTTTAAAGCAGATTAAGGTCACTTTAAAAAAGACGACTAGCTTTAAAGAACAAGATCCAGAGAAAGTTGCTGAGTTTCTTGATATTTTGAATAGCCTAAAAGATTTACCAATCGTATATATTGATGAAACGGGAATCGACAGCTACCTCTATCGTCCTTATGCACGAGCTTCTAGAGGGGAGAAAGTCTATGAAAAGATTAGCGGACGGCGTTTTGAGCAGACTTCAATTGTTGCAGGATAAGTAGATTGAGACTTTATAGCTCCCATGATTTACAAGGGAAGTATGACGAGCGATTTCTTTGTGGAGTGGTTCAAAACGCAACTCCTGCTTGCTTTGAAGACACCTCATGTCATTGTCATGGACAATGCTAGTTTTCATCCTAAGAACATCTTGGATGAACTGTGCATCCAAGATAGACACTTTTTCTTACCTCTACCACCTTATTCACCAAATTTGAATCCTATTGAGCAAGCTTGGGCTATCTTGAAAAAGAAAGTGACCGATTTATTAAGGGAAGTTCCAAATATTTTTGAATGCTTAGAGTGCTTTTTTAAAACTACATAACTATAAAAGTAAAAAAGCTTTAAATCAAGCAGTTTAGACTATTGATTTAAAGCTTTTTTCTTATTCCAAATCTTTTGTTAAACCTCACCAAAACCAGCCTTCATTATCGTCAATTGCTTGGGCTTCTTTGCGTTTGCGTGGGCCTGTTCCGTACATTTCTGCTTCGATTTCTTCCTTGGTTGGCATGATAGAAGCTAGGATGATATAGATAATCACCCCAAGTCCAAAGTTTGCAACTGTAAAAATGGCAAACAGAAAACGAACAAGGGTAACATCAAAGTTCCACTTATCTGACAGACCTGCCAGAACTCCTGAAATCATGCGATTTCTTCTCATTTTATAAAATTTACTGTTCATGGTATTACCTCTTTCTACTAGGTTGGACATAGTATAGCACGGATAGGCTCGGCTTTCATCAGTCCTCAGGCTGATTTATCAGTAGCAATTTACCTCGACAAAATCCACAGCGGTAGCGTTTGGTATCAATTCTTCGCTTACGCTGATAGGTTTGCTGGCAGGATTGGCAACGATAGAGATTGATAGGCTTGGCGTTACTATTGGACAAGGAAGGAACAAAGCGTAATCCATCCACTGCTTTCAACAGTTCCTTAAAATCCCGATCCTTGTGTTGATAACCCTTCCCTTGAAAGTAGAGGTGATAATGACAGAGTTCATGTCGGACAATTTTCCTAAAAACATCCAAACCCAGTTCCTGATAAACCTTGGGATTAAAATCCAAATGCCCATCTTTTGGGAAAAATCGCCCACCTGTAGAACGCAGACGAGAATTCCACTGGGCTTGATGGATAAAAGGTCTCCCGAAGTCTTCTAGCGAAACTTGCTTGACGTACTCAGTCAGATTCATTTGGAGCGAGGAACGACAGATTGACTTTTTCACGTTCAGTATCAATTTTCTTAACCCAAACGGTTACCAAATCTCCGACAGATACCACTTGACTAGGGTGTTTGATAAACTTCCGACTCATATGGGAAATATGAATCAATCCGTCCTCGTGAATCCCGATATCAACGAAGGCACCGAAGTCAACGACGTTACGAACCACACCTTCTAGCTTCTGACCAACCACTAAATCCTTGATATCTAGGACATCTTGGCGAAGCACAGGTGCGTCAAAGGAATCACGGAAATCTCGACCTGGTTTGAGAAGGTCTGCAATGATATCTTTAAGAGTTTCTGGGCCAAGGTCTAGCTCTTGCGCCATTTCCTTGACTGAAAGCGACTTGAGTTTGCTTTGAGCTTCTTCATTCAGATCCTTGATGTCTAAGCGTTTGAAGAGTTCCTTAACGGCAGCGTAATTTTCTGGGTGAACTCCTGTATTATCAAGAATATTGCTACTTTCAGGGATACGAAGGAAACCAGCTGCCTGCTCAAAGGCCTTAGCCCCCAAACGAGGAACTTTCAGAATTTGAGCGCGTGAAGTGATTTTTCCTTCTTCCTCACGATATTTGACGATATTTTCAGAAATGGTTTTATTGAGTCCAGCAACGTGGGAAAGAAGAGCTGGACTGGCCGTATTGATGTTGACACCAACTTGGTTAACCACCGTATCCACGACAAAGTCCAAACTTTCAGACAATTTTTTCTGGCTGACATCGTGCTGGTATTGGCCAACACCAATTGACTTAGGATCGATTTTGACCAATTCCGCAAGAGGATCTTGCAAACGACGGGCGATAGAAATAGCTGAGCGTTTTTCGACGGTTAAGTCTGGAAACTCCTGACGAGCAAGTTCACTGGCAGAGTAGACCGAAGCACCACTTTCATTGACAATAACATAGCTGACTTCAGGGAAATCTTTCAGAACTTCCGCTACAAAAGCTTCACTTTCACGACTGGCCGTTCCGTTTCCGATAGCAATAATTTCCACGCCGTATTGACCAATCAAGTCTACCAAATCTTTCTTGGCTTCTTCTATTTGACGAGCTGATGCTGGTTTGACAGGGTAAATAACCTGAGTTGTCAGCATTTTTCCTGTTGCATCAACGACAGCTAGCTTGGCACCTGTACGAAAGGCTGGGTCAAATCCTAGAACCACGCGCCCTTTTAGAGGAGCAACCAAGAGAAGATTGCGCAGGTTGTCAGAAAAGAGCTGGATAGCTCCTTCTTCCGCTTTCTCAGTTAATTCTGTCCGAATACGACGCTCGATAGCAGGCAAGACTTTTTTCTTAACAGATTGCTGAACCACTTCATCAATATAAGCATTTTTCACCTTGAAACGAGCTGCAAAGAAGGCAAGAATGCGGTCCGTCGCATGTTCAAAACCGACCTTCAAGACACCTAGCTTCTCCCCACGATTGAGAGCCAAGGTACGATAACTCTGCATAGTTCCAACCGTCTCTGAAAAATCATAATAAATCTGAAAAGCTTGTTTTTCATCAAGACTTTCATCCTTGACTTGGGAAGTGAGTTTAGAGTGTCTCAGCACTTCCTGATAAGTCATAGCACGTAAATTTACATCTTCCGATAAGGCTTCGACCAAGATATCAACTGCACCAGACAAGGCTTCTTTACCTGTCGCAAATCCTTCACAGACAAACTTTTCAGCCTCTTTTTCTAAATCCGCTACATTCTGCAAAATCAAGCGAGCAAGTGGGAAGAGTCCGGCTTCACGGGCAATGGTTGCCTTGGTTCGACGTTTTTCCTTGTACGGAAGGTAGAGTTCTTCTACGTCTGCTAATTTTTCGGCAGCTAAGATAGCTTCCTCCAATTCCTTGGTCAACTTGCCTTGTTCTTGAATCTTAGCTAAAACAGCTTCCTTACGGTCGTTGAGATTTGTCAGACTTTTATCCAAGTCGATAATGGCCTTAATCGCCACCTCATCCAGACTACCAGTCATATCCTTGCGATAACGCGCGATGAAGGGAATAGTCGCCCCTTCAGCTGTCAAACTTAGAACGGTATCAATTTGTTTTAAACTCACTCCCAAATCCTGGGAGATTTTTTCATATTTTTTATCCATAAATCTATTATACCACAAGCTAGAAGGCTTTCTCCAATCCTTTTCAACTATCGAAAACAAATTAAAAAACGCCCTTTTCCTCAAAATAATAGTATAATAGAGGTAGAATTTAGAATCGAGGTACACCTATGGCTGTAAAATTTACAAAAACGGACGACTTAGACAAGATGTTTGAAGAGTTTGCTAAACTCCCTGATTTGAAACAAGTTACTTTCCCTGATGACAAAGAGAAAAAAGCTAAAGCAGGAAAGAAAAACTAGATGACTGCTTTTCAAGAACTCCCATCTAGTGTGCTTCAGACTGGGGCGATTTTTCTCTCTATAATCATTGAAGCACTTCCCTTTGTTCTGATAGGAAGTATAGTTTCAGGGCTGATTGAGGTTTATATCACACCTGACAAGGTTTATCATTTTCTCCCTCGAAATCGTTGGGGGAGAATCTTTTTTGGCACCTTCATCGGGATACTTTTTCCCTCTTGTGAATGTGGAATCGTCCCCATCATCAATCGTTTTCTGGAAAAGAAGGTTCCCAGTTACACGGCCGTTCCTTTTCTTGTGACAGCACCTGTTATCAATCCCATTGTTCTCTTTGCGACCTATTCTGCCTTCGGCAACTCCTTCCATGTCGCTCTGTTACGAGCTCTTGGTTCCATTCTTGTAGCTGTGATACTTGGGATTTTTCTGGGATTTTTCTGGCAAGAACCGATTCAAAAAGAAAATCGTATGACCTGCCATGAGCATGATTTTTCTCACTTGAGCCCTGCAAAAAAAGTTTTTCAGGTCTTTGTGCAAGCCATTAATGAGTTTTTTGATACGGGGCGTTATTTAGTATTTGGCTGTCTCTTTGCTTCTGTGATACAAGTTTACGTTCCGACTCGGATTCTGACCTCTATCAGTGCGACCCCTCTTTTTGCCATCCTGCTCTTGATGCTTTTGGCTTTTCTTCTTTCGCTCTGTAGTGAGGCAGATGCCTTTATCGGAGCTTCTCTTCTCTCAAGTTTCGGCTTGGCACCAGTTCTGGCCTTTCTCGTAATTGGCCCAATGCTGGATATTAAAAATATTCTCATGATGAAAAATTACTTGAAAGCACGATTTATCAGTCACTTCATTACGATTGTAACTCTTGCCGTCTTAGTCTATTCTCTCTTGATTGGAGTCATCCTATGATGCGATTTTTAGTTTTAGCTGGCTATTTTGAACTGACCATTTATCTCCATCTGTCAGGCAAATTAAACCAGTACATCAACATGCACTATTCCTATCTAGCCTATATCTCCATGGTGCTATCCTTTATCTTAGCAATCGTTCAATTGTATATCTGGATGAAGCAAGTTAAAACCCATGGTCATCTGAACAGCCGATTGGCGAAGGTGACGAGTATTGCTCTTTTGGCCATTCCAATTGTTGTCGGCTTAACTTTCCCAACTGTTAGCTTGGATTCTCAGACCGTTTCTGCCAAAGGCTATCATTTCCCCTTATCGGAAGGAACGGATCAAGCCATTCAGACCAGCGAAGGAACGACAAGCCAATATTTGAAACCTGATACCAGTTCTTATTTCTCAAAAACAGCCTATGAAAAAGAGATGCGAACTGCAGCAGATAAATACTTGTCCCAAGATAGCATTCAAATCACTAATGAAAATTATATGGAAGTCATGGAGGCTATCTACGACTACCCAGATGAGTTTGAGGGTAAGACGGTCCAATTCACAGGCTTTGTCTATAATGACCCCAGTCATGCCAATAGCCAATTTCTATTCCGCTTCGGCATTATCCATTGTATCGCAGATTCTGGTGTATATGGCTTACTGACCAAGGGAAATACCCGTCAGTATGAGAACAACACCTGGATAACGGCCAAAGGAAAACTGGTCAATCACTACCATAAAGAACTCAAGCAAAACCTCCCAACCTTGGAAATCGATAGTTTTACCAAAGTTGATAAACCAGAAAATCCCTATGTTTATCGCGTATTTTAAAAAACGAGATAAAAACATAAAAAACAAAACGAACAAGTTCTCTTCTGAATGACAGAAAAAGAGCCTGTTCGTTTTTTGTTGAGTCTAGGTAGACTTTGATTCTATATTAATTATCACTATTCAATCACTACCTCATAAAGAAGAATAAGAGAACCACTCATTAATCATACTAGCGATTTCTTTAGGTGCTTCAGTATAAAGCTCATGGCCAAAGTTCTCTAGAAGAATAGTATCAAAATAGTCTGGCAATTCTTTTAGGGCTTCCTCTCTCCATGTAGCTTCATTAGGATAGCGAGGACTAATAAACAAGGTATCTCCCACTTCTCTCTTAAAAGCTTGGATTTTCCTCCGTAGGCGGAGGATCGCTTCTATATTTTCATAATTTATAGCCAACTCATATCTATTATACTTCGCATTCCAGTGATAGGACTGTCTTACAGCTTCCTCCATATTTTCTGACCAATACTTTGCTTCGGATTTTTCTTTAGAAATAAGAAGATTTAAGTCCGAAATAACTTGAGATTTGATATAGTTTTTAGTTTCCTCTAACTCTGTATCTAAAGGTAAACTCTTATCTAAATCTAGATAGCCACCATCCAAAAGAATCAGTTTTGTCACTTCATAAAATTCCGATGCGAGATAACGAGCCAAATCTCCTCCAAGAGAATGACCTATCAGACAGATAGATTCTTCCTCTACAATCTCATTTTTAAACCATGATTTCAAATCTAATTCGCTTTGAAAAAATCTTTCATATGGATTCAGAAAACAGATCTGCAAATCTAGTTCTTGAAGAAAATCCTTGCTATGATAGACATTGCTTCCCAAACCGCCAATAAAATATATTTTCATTCTCTACTTAATACTATGCTTGTTCATCTTTTGTTCAAAGATAGTTGTGATAATCTGACGCAATTCTTCGCGTTCTTTTTCTGGAATCTCACCACTTGTTTGAGCTACAGCGTAGAGTTCAGGGTGTTCAATTGAAATGCGTTTAATCGTACGTGTTGTAGCATGTTTTCTGACGAAAAACGGAATGCGCTTAATCAAGTCTTGTGGTACTAGCGCAAGAATCTTCTCAGCAGTTTCCTTGTCACTAATCTTAGACGTCGTCAGCCCCTTCTTAATCATTTCCTGTTCTTTTTCTGTAAAATCTTTTAATTCCATTCGATTAGTCCTCCTATTTTCTTTAAGTTAAATTATATACCAATTGTAGCAAGACGACAAATAGTCTGTTTGTAAAATGCTCTCTATACTACAATTTTCCTGTCACTCTTAATTGCTCTTTAATGAAAAATCACAAATCCTTTTGGAGAGATGACAAGCTGATTCTCTAATTCTTGGCAATTGCTTGCTAGTGCTACTGCTTCTTTCTCTACAATACAATCTTCTGTTGATTGGTTAAAGATAGCTTTAAGGAACTGTCCTTCATATTTCCACTCCAAGGCAACTACATCTTGTTTGATTTTTTTTAGGCTATACTTGCCATGCTGAATGGTTGCTGACGCATGTTTGCGAACCTTGATTAGCTTCTTCATAAAGTTCAGCATATCATTGTCACTTGATACTCGTTCCCAAGGCATACAACGACGACAATCTGGATCTGGTCCTCCGGTCAAGGCAAGCTCGGTTCCGTAGTAGATACATGGTGTTCCTTTTTGTAAAAAGAGAAAGGCTAGGGCTGATTTGACAAGTTGAACGTCTTCATTGGCCGTCCACAAGATTCGTTCTGTATCATGCGAATCTAGAAGATTAAACATCACTTCTGAAATCTGCTGCTTGTAATACATAGATTGGCCATTGATTTCATCGATGAACTGGTCTGTCTTCTTAATTCCTCGTAAGAAATACTCTTTGATACTATCAGATAAAGGATAATTCATGACCGCATGGAACTCATCTCCATTTAGCCAAGGCTGAGACGTATGCCAGACTTCTCCTAAAATATAAAGATCAGGTTTTTTAGCTAAAACTGCTTTTCGAAAATCCTTCCAAAACAGATGATCAATCTCATTAGCCACATCCAAACGCCAAGCATCAATATCAAACTCTTCAATCCAATAAGTCGCAACCTTTAAAAGAGAGTCCTTGACCTCTTGATTGGCTGTATTTAGCTTAGGCATATAGTCCTCGAAACCAAAAGCATGATAGGGTAACTCTCTCTTATTGGCTAGCTTTTCAGTTGTCACTGGGAATTGTTGAATATGGAACCAATCCCTATAAGCAGATTGCTCACCATTTTTGACAACATCTTGCCATTGAGGAGATTGCGAACCAATATGATTAAATACAGCATCCAGCATGATTTTCATACCTCGCTGATGAGCTTGCTCGACCAGCTCTCGAAAGGTCTCCTTGTTCCCAAAATGACGGTCAATTTCAAAGTAATCTGTCGTATTGTACTTATGATTGCTCGTGGATTCAAAGATAGGACAAAGATAAAGTCCAGTAATACCCAAGTCTTGCAAGTAATCCAGATTGTCAATAATCCCCTGTAAATCACCACCAAAGAAATCATCACTCTGAGGTGTGATAGATGAATCCCAGCCTAAAGTCCCTTCTGGGTTTAATAGAGCATTTCCATTAGCAAATCTCTCAGGAAATATCTGATACCACACCGTATTTGAAACCCAGTCAGGTACATAACAAGCATCAATCTCATGTATATACGGAATTTTAAAGCCATTTCCTTCGTAATGAAGATTCTCTAGCGTGTTTTCTACACATCCCTTATCGCCATACAAAATACTTTGACCTTCTGTATCCGTGACTTCAAAGAGATACTGGATACGTGCAAAGTCAACGGACACTTCAACCTGCCAATAATCAAAGATGGCATCAGAAGTGATCTTGACCATTTTCTTTGTATCTTGATAAAACTCCTCCATAAAAATAAAAGGATCCCCATAATGCAAGTTGATGCTTTCAATGTCCCCTTTCTTAGTTCGAATCCGAATATGGAGTTTCTTATTCTTGTAAAGATAGGCATACTCCGACTCAGGTCTATGGTAAATAGCACTTAATTCCATCAATTTGTCTCCTAATTTACTTGATTGCATTTGCGACGCAAACGTTTTCACAATTGTTAATCTAGTATACTACTTTCGTATTTTATTTGCAAGGTTTGTCCATAGTTTCGAATGGTTTGATTCTATAAATAAAAAAGCAGCCAGTCTTACAACTTGCTACTTTCCAAATGATGATTTACAAATGTCTTTCCAGCCACTCAATTTTTTTAAAATCCTTATTGTTATTGTGCTCATTTCGATAAGAATCTTGGGAAGAAGCCTTGTAAATACTTAAAAACTGTTCTAGATTTGGAATGCGAAAAGTGATGTTTTCGAGATGAATCAGCTCTATATCCGATTCCGAAACTCCTGCAAAATCAGGTAAAGAATCGATACTTCCATACTCAACACTCAGACCATCTTTTTGGAATTCATGCTCATGAATATCTATTAAGGCATAATTTAAGTGTTTCATCACTTTCATTATCTTGTCCCACTCATAAATTCTGAGATGATCGGGTGCTTCCCAACCTCTAGGATCACCAGGCACATGAATGTCAATGTCAGACGGCCTCCATTCTTCATTTGAACGGTATTCAAAACCTAAGGACCCCATGAGAGTCGGTGTGATTCCGATTTGGTTTAAATGAGAACAAATTGTTCGAAATTCATCAAATAGAGAATTCATTCCTCCTCCAATCGTTGATATAGAATTTAATTTCGTTGTGAATAATAAACTAATTTTTACCTTCTACTCTTTCGGTTTTGAAAATACTTCTACTCGCTGAGCTAGGACTTTAATTTCTACAGGTAGGTTATCCGATTTATCGCCGTCAACATCTGACTCTAATTCACTATCTGAAAAGATCTTAATATTACGCGCTCTGATATACTCAATATTATCATTACCCACAACATCTCCTTTTAGTAAATCAGGAATGACGGATAATTTGGAGAATAGAGACGCATCTTTCAGAATCAAAATGTTGGCATAGCCATCCTTATTTTCTTCAAAGATTTTCTTATCAGCGAAGTAATTTGTCAAAAGAACCAAAACATGGCTCGCTTCACCAACATAATTTCCATTTTCTGTCTCAACCTTAATGTTAAAGACCTGATCCGTCATGACAGACTTCATGGTATTTACAGCATAGGCTAAAATACCGAATTTTGTCTTATCCTCGATTTCAACATTGTGAATCGCCTCAGGAAGAGAACCGATACTAAAGATATAACCAAAATAATTGTCATTCGCTTTACCGATATCAATCTTATTGGTTAAGTTGAAATCCAGTTCATCAATTGCGCCATCGATAGCTTGATTGATTTCCAATAGTTTTGTAATGAGGTTACCCGTACCGCCTGGGATAATACCCAACTTAGGAACGTAGTCTCTCTCAGCAATACCCGAAATGACTTCGTTGACAGTCCCATCTCCACCAAACACAACCACTGCATCGTACTGCTCACTAGAAGCTTCCTCAGCAAAATGTGTTGCATCCAGCGCTTTTTCGGTAATTTTGGTTTCCACGTGCTCAAAGTATTCTTTTGCTTTATTTTCCAGCTTATCTTTGTAATCCAAAGCCTTCTCGCCACCAGAAGTAGGGTTGATAATTAGCATTGCCTTTTTCATTGATTTTCTCCTTAATATTTGTTAGAAATCTTTATATCTCATTATATGAAACTAAATGTACCCCTATTATACAATGAAAATATAGAAAAGAGAAATCTGACGTACTGGAGATTAATACGCTTTTATTCTATTTTCCCATCTAATGACTACATCCTTTAAGGGGTCATCTAAGTAAGAAAAGGCTTTTTCCTTGATCAAATCAGAGATACCGTAAGCTGCCAGTGAGATGGCATTTCTACTTACAATACTCGTTTACTTTATCAGCATATTCGGTCAAAAGATTCTTTGAATAAATTTTTTCATTACTTGAATTTCTAACTTCTTTCCAAAGAATAGAAGCTACTTTTAACTTGTTTGAGTAATTGCGACTATTTTCGTCTGCACAGAAATCCTTTAAAAATTGATTCCATTGACAAACTGAATGATCATACTTGGCATAATCTGAATTTCCATAATAAACTTTTAGCATATCTTGGATTGTAAAATTCAAATCGTGTTCCTTTTTTACTTTTCTCCAAGCAGTCGCCATATCAGCAGTAAATTTAAACGGTGAAACCTCTGTTAAAGTTGCGAAATATTCTCTAAAGTGTGAGTTAAAGGAGAATCCACATTCAAGTAAGGGTGTGTCCAAGGTGACGACTTCTACTTGTTTCTTTTTCCTTTTTATTGATGATTTTTTAATCAAATTCCCCTTAAAGTACTGCTCAATAATATGATTGAGTTCTTGTTTAGTACCTCTATATTCAAGTCCTAACGACTTGCATATGTCTGAAAGTTCATCCCGATACCAATAGTATTTATTGAACTCATAAAAGGATGTAATTTTATTAAAATCAGGTCCGTTTTCTATCAATATTTTACCTCCTTAAAACCAATTTAGGTTGTCATCTCAAAATAATGGGGTTTTAGTTTCATTGTTTTGAGGATTAGCTACGTTTCTCTAACAAACTTACACACTCAACATGTGGTGATAGAAAACTCCTATATTATAGAACAAAAGTGTAAAAATCAATATTTAAATAATACTTTAGAACAAAAGTATATACTCTAATCTACATTGCAAATTTTATTAAAAATCATATTTTGAATTTCATCTTGAAAATCAGATAAATACTTATAAAAACAATTTTCACTCTGTGAAACATTCTTTCTTTTCAGGTATAAAAGTAATTTTTCATGATCAGTTAATGAATTATAGCATTTTTCAGTAAAAAAAATATTAGTAGAATTAACAAAAATCATATCAATAAAATCATCCCAAGTTTTTTGTTTAACACCAACTTTATCAAAATAAGAAACTAAAATCATTGGAGTTGGAAAATTTATGACATTAACAAAATATAAAACACTATTCTCCTCGTCTGGAATTATTTCCGATAAAGAAAATTCAACTTTATGAGATGGAATTTCAATACAATAAAATCTAAAATTTTTATCAAGTATTTTTTTAAACTTTGTAAAATGTAGATGACATTTTAATAATCTATCTAAAAACTGTTTGAACTTAAAAAGGTATTCAATATCTCTTGAATATCGTAAGAGGTAATTTATATCAAAAACGAGAGGTTCTTTCGATATAATTTCTGATAAAAATCTCAAATTCAAAACTTTATAGTATACATCGTATGAACATGCTTTTATTGCATATTCCAAGTGCTCCAAATAAGTATTAGCAAAGCTTTGAGTACTCTTCTCTATTTCTTTAAAAAGCCAATCATCATGATTATTACAAAAAATAGGATACTTACTTGCTTTACGTTTTGCAGACTGTTTAATGTAATACATTGAAATGTTCTTTAAAGATATTAATGATAGGGGCGCATGTTCATTAAATGTGATCACCGGCTTCTTATTTGATAAATTTTTAAAAACTTTACCCTCACTCATTGTATGTGCTTCTTTTATAAAATTATCACAATTATTTCCATCAATCTCAAATAGTGAACAATATTTTATTTTGTGGTTATAAAATCTAGACTCATTCTCAATATCTACACTTTTTGTTTTAGGAGCTTTTGATAAATTTTGATAAAATTTATTTATATCATAAAAATCGTTTAAAATAATATTTGATTGGGTAGGATAGCTTTCTTTAAATTCCAAGCTAATCTGTATATCAATATTACAGCAATCTTTAAAAGATTTACCTGATAAACATAAACAAGGTCCTGACATATCTATTGCTATATTCGTTTCATCTATAATAGGATAATTACTTTTTGAAAAAATCGATTCATAGTTCTGAAAATCTATCTGTTCGAACACTATAATATTCCTTTCTACCTAGATTTAGGTAACGAAATTAATTGTCGATAACTTTATCGAAATAAAATTATTTTTAAACTATCTATCTATCTTTTATTATTTATTATTATATATATGATTCAATCCTTTTTAAATAATTTTTTATCTCATGAACTAATCTTTTCTTTGAAAATAAATCCATTATACCACCTGAAAGCATTCCACCAAAGAAAACAGGAATTTTCCTATCTCCGAAAACTGTAAATGTCTTTATATCACCATCACACAACCATTGAGAAACTTGTGAATTATTTATGTATACAAATTTTATACTTTTACCAGCTTCTATAAGAGGCTCAATGTGAAGTTCCAACATTTCTTTGCAGTATTGAGGGTAAGATATTGATTTTTTAAGTGGAAGTTTTTTAGAGCTTGTTTCATGATAGTAGAACATATCTCCAATATAGATTGATACTTTTCTATTTTGGTGGTTTAAATACTCTTCATGTATCACATTTTTGTCCTCAGAATGTTCAATTTCTTTACTTAAAATATCCCATGATTTATTACACCAATGCCATTTAGCATCATTATCAAAGATATCATTCATTAGTTCATAAATAGGTTTATAGTATTTATTATAAACATAATCACTTTTAATGCTATTTTTCAAACTATACAGATATGTCTTTTTAGTTCTCTCATTTTTTGCAGCTTCTTCATTTCCTGCAAGATTTAAACCAATAACCAAAACACAATCTTTTTCAGATGTTGAGTTATCAAATTCAAAGCCTCTAACTCCAAGTCTTGGATCCTGCTCAGATATAGCTAAAGCTTCTTTTGTTTTCTTTATAAACTCATTAATTGTTGAACTATTTGTCATAATTATAACTCCATTATTTACAGCTTTCCATAATAAACATTTGAAAAATAAAGTTACCAATAGTACCTTTTCTCACTGAGATATTGTTCTTTTTGTTCTCTAGAATTTTCATGATTTCTAATTCCTAGTAATTCGTCTGTTGAAGAAACTATTGGGTCGATCCAGTCAGCTTTGGATCTAATCCAATCAATTTCCTCTTTACTAAGTTTACCTGCTATCTCCAATTTATCAGCCATCAATCTTAAATCATTTGCTGTATGAAAATCTTCTAGCATATTAAGAAGAGACATTGTCCGCTTCTTCTCATCTTCGATTCTATTTTGTAATTTTCTTTTTCGCTCTTGCTCTTCTTCGTATAGTCTTTCTCTCTCTTCACGTTCAAGTCGTAAGTTCTTAACTTTATAATACTCTTGGTAAATTAAAACAATTATTTCTGGGATTGATTGCTCAATCGAGAATTCTTTTGTATCTTTAATGTATTTACCATCTATTATCTTAAATCGAAATTTTCCATTTGGTATATAGTCATACTTCTTTATTCTTGGTTTAAAAGCATATCCATTAAACTTAACGCTATCATTGTACTCTGCTAGTTCTTTAGCTTCTTCTTTTGTTAATTCATGACTTACTTTGTCTGTTGATTCTATAACTTCAAAACGAACAATATCCTTATCAATTTGAATATCCCAATTTGAAGTTACATTATCACCGATTCTTTCAATTACAGTAACTAGTGTATCTAAAAAGCGATATAAGCGTGGAAGAGAATTTAGTGAAATATTTTTTACAAATTTAGGTTCTTTTAAATCATTATATCTGTGTCTAGAATCAAAGTAAGGATAGGAAGCAGCTTTTTCCCTCTTATTCCACTCTGAGATTTTATCTCTCAGATTAGCTACAGATTTATGTAATCTCTTATTTGGAGACTGGTTTAAGTTTGAAACGGCTTCTATAATAAGCTCTATTTTATCGTCCTCTAAAAATGATAATGAACTTCTTATACTAGTTGTATCAAGTTTAACAGTATCTTCATTTTTATCTTCCGAAGTCTCCTCTTTATGTTTAGCAGGTTTTATTCTATTGTTCTTTAGACTTTTTCTATCAATATTAACTTCATTTACGTCATTTTGTGGTAATGGAACAATAAGCTCACTTAAATCTTGTCCAGTATTCTTACGATACCAATAACTACCATTTGGAATTGGGATTTCAAATTCTTTGCATTTCTTAAGTAAGTCTGAATAGCTTAAATCATATTTCAATGAAACTTGTTTTGCACTTATCTCCCAGATTTCTTCATAGAGTTCTTCTCTAGAAAAGGTCTTTATCATCTTCATTTGAAACACCTTTACCCTTATATTTTACATCACCGTTTTTATATTTACCAAGCGAAAACGCAAATTCAAAAACTTCTAATTCTTCACTTCTGCATTTTCGCTTAATATAAAAAGTAAATCTTGTTTTAATCCGTTAAATTCCTCTATAATTTTATCTAAACTAGTTTCAATATTCTCAACACGAATCTCTGATAGCTTACCGTGATTGTAAGAAATCATTCTTTCAGCAATAATATGATATGACCAACTCTCAGTAAAACGTCTGTCTCTTTCTTCGTTATGAATAGCAAAACCAATTGGAAGAAGATTATTTCTAAGACCTATAGCAACTGCCTGTGAACTTATACCTAAATAATCACCAGCAATTTTTAATGTGATTTTATTTAATTTCCTAATATCTTCGTCGGTATATTTCGGCATGTTAGTACTCCTTTATTATAATTCAAAATGCAATATCATCTATTTAAAAATATCTTGATAGTATGCTATCTAGTTGCTTTCCATAATAAAATTAATTTGTGGTACATCATACTCTGAAAGTTAATAATCTAAAATCTTTTCAATGAAAAATTATTATTAAGCAAAAAATAATCTCTTCAGATTTAGAGTTGCTATCTTTTCAAAGTAAATCTATTTATCAATTCCAGATATAGACGTAAATAGTTATTTACTATCTAGGTCAAAACCAATCTGCCAAAATCCCATATCAAGTATTTTCATTTGAGGATATAGCATATCAGCAACAATAAAATTCTTTTGAACTGAATCTAACTGTTCTATGTTTTTTTCATAAAAATCTACTAGTTGTAAAATAGATTTAATGTTATAGGTTCCACTTGCAATCTTTCGTGATCTTATCCCAGAAACAAAATATCTATCATATGCCGGAACACAACCGAGTGTGCCCATCAGTATCTTTGTGATTAGTGTTTCTGATAAGTTGTTTTTTAGTGCTGGACCTTTTACTTCACGCCTGATTCCATCATAATAATTAGCAATAAATTCATTTATTTCCTTTAGCAATTTTTGATTACTTTCATTTCTAAAATCTTTACATTCTATTCCTGCTAGAGAATCATATTTGTTGCTTAAAATCTCACTCACAACAGGGATATGTACTCTATAATTCTTTTGTAATAGAAACGAAGAACCTCTATACATCCCCCAACTTGCTAAATAAAATGCAAGTTGTAAACTCAGGTAATCAAGATTAACATCATTCTCTTTTCTAGCTGTCATAAAATGTGAATAGCAATGTTCCCATGAACGATATCTGTCATGTTCATCAGCTTTTAAATCGTTATAAAATTCAGTTGATGATTTAATAATCATATCGATTGTTTCCATACTTCCTGCTTTCCTAATCAATTTTCAAATATATAGCGTTTTCATTATTGCCTTAACCTATTATATCATTATTCAAAACAAATAACTGCAACCTACTTGTTGCAGTTAATCATAGATTTACTTATGTTTCTTTTATAAACTTATATTTACAATTTCAGGAATGCTAAAAACATCGTTTTTTTCAAAATAAGGTTTTACCATTTCTTTCCATCTAGCTTTATGAAAATTGATTGAGTTTAAAGGAGATAAGCCATAATTTCCCAATGCATAAGCATCATTTACTTCAACTACAAGTGTTCTGCCATCACGAGTAACACCGATATCTAGTCCATAAGCAATTGGCGCGTCTTTCCAACAAGATATTGCTTCATCAATTAAACTAGGATCAAATTGTTCATGATAATCACCTGTATAGGGTCGAACATCTAATACACGACCATCTAACACAAAACAACGCCATTCAGCTATGAATTCTACAACTTCACTAATCCATATAGGATATTCGAAAGGTAGACCAATACCGATTAAATCACGTGTTCCATTAACAACTCTTCCCGTAAAGACTTTTGATCCAGCTTTAGGTTTAATAAATTTTCCCCAATTATCAGGTATATTTACAATCTCTCCTAAAACACCTGCATAAATCTTTCGACCATAAAACTCTTTAAGCTCAATAGGATAGTCATAAACTGGAACGTTTAACCCCATCATTTTTAGCAATGCTCTGGTCTCCGTTATATAATCTACAACTGTATCATCACTTGTTAGCTGTTTTATTTCAGAAAAAGATTGATATAAAATAACTTCTTCTCCTTGTAAGTATGCACCTACTTGAGCATTGTATTTATTAATTGAAACCTCACTTGGTAATTTACTTTGTCTAATATAAACAACCATTTTATCACTCCTTTTTCACTAGTGTTACACCTGATTGTAAAAAAATAATAGCAATTTTGCTCTTATTTTTTTGAGTAAATAGCCCCCATAATATCATCGAAATAATCAACAGTATTTAGGAGTAATTCTATAACCTGGGACTTTGTTAGTCGCATTCCCCTTCTATCTCTAGCATCTTCTACTAAATTTTCAAGTTTCTCTAGATTTTTATCATCCAAGCTAATCATTATTCTATTTTTATCGGTTGCCATTTTCATCACCTCAAGTTAATTCTATCACAGGTGTAACACTTGTGTCAACTGGCTTTTATAATACATTAGTTTAAAAGCTGAGAGGATTTTTAACACAGTAACTTTAAATCTTTAGTATTAAAAAATTTTCACAGTATTTATAGAAATAAAATCTATCTCAAATAAGTTATCAAATCTAGTATAAATTATGAGAGGCTACTCTAATACTTTCCCTCTAAACAAGAAAAAGGCTTACACTCAATGATTTTCTTACCCCCTTCGTTACAACGTTTTGACGCTTTTATTAGCAAAGGTACATACTCACAAGGAACTTTGATTGACTATTGAATCTCTCCCACTTCTTCTTTAACATATCCTTCTACATCTTCAATCTCTACAAACATTGGGTCTAAGTGACACAAGAAATGCCAATCTTCGCTCCCTTTTTTTCTGTAGAGAATCGCTTCACCGTCTTCACTTCCGAAAAAGCTTCTGTCGATTTCATATCCGTAGCTTTCTAAGAAGTCTTTTGCTTTACGATAGTTCGTTTCTCTTGTTTCGACATAGGCTTTAACTTCATGGTTGTTAACGACATATGCATCAATTTTTGAATATCCTTCAATCACTCTATCGTTTTTGAGGGATAAATTTGAAATCTCTTTCCAAATAATGTCTACATTTTCCTCATGATTGAACATAAATTTAGATAAAGGTACAATGTTTCCGTTATAGATAATTTCCATATAGTCTGGTAGTTTTGTAGGATTAAAAAACTCTACTTCAAATCCATCTTCTGTTTCTAAAGTATATCCAGGGATTTGTGCTACAAAAGTTTTCCCATCTTCTATGGAATCAAATGCGACTAAATCTTTAGAATAATCATTTTGGTACAATTCCAATATAAACATCGATAATCTCTCCATTTTCATTATCAGGCTAATGTAAATAAGCACGTCACCTGACCAATTCAGGCGCTCTTCATCATCTCGTCATATTTCCTACTTACTTTACGAGTCCTATACCCAGAACACACCTTATCGACCTTCGGTCTCACCTCGTCGCATTGGCTGAACATCTACTTCTACTTCGCTGATGCCTCAGCTCGTACAAGCAGTGATACCGCCTCAACATGATGCGTCTGTGGAACTCAAAAGGTTTGGGGAACCTTTTGAGGATTAACTACGTTTCTCCAACAAGCTTACACATTCGACATGATGCGTTTGTGGAAATAAATCCACCGGCTGTACTTTCTTCAATTCATATCCCAATTCTTGATATAGTTTAATATCACGCGCCATGGTCGCGACATTACATGAGATATAGGCAATACGATCTGCTCCTGTTTGGCTACTTGCCTTGATAAAGCTTTCGGTTAAGCCCTTGCGTGGAGGATCAACCAAGATAACGGTTGGTTGAATTCCTTCTTTGAGCCAATTTTTCATAGCATTTTCAGCTATGTCACAGACATAGTGGGCTTTTGAAATATTGTTAAGTTGAGCATTCTTCTGGCTATTCTCTACTGCTTCTGGAATCACTTCAACACCATAGACTTCCTTGACGTGTTTCGCAACAGAAAGACCAATCGTCCCGATACCTGAATAGGCATCAATGACCACATCATCTTCTTTTAATTCAGCAAAGTCAATAGCTGTTTGATAGAGCTTCTCAGCCATTTCAGTATTGACTTGGTAAAAAGCTGGTCCAGCGATTTGGTAGTCATTTCCCAACATCTGGTCAGTGATAAAGTCTTGTCCATAAAGGGTGCGCCATTCCTTACCAAAAATAGCATTGGTATTCTGGTCGTTGATATTTTGCATAACAGACACAATCTCTGGGAACTGCTTAATCAGTTGTTCAATCAACTGCTCCACTCGGAAAACTTTGGGACGAGTTGTTACCAAAATAACCATGATTTGACCTGAATAGTGTCCGCGACGCACCACAAGATTCCGAATCAAGCCAGCTTGTTCCTTTTCATCATAAGGTTTCAAATCATAACGACGGAGCAGGTCGCGTAGGGCTACAACTACCTCATCAATCACAGGATCTTGGATAAAGAAATCTTCTAGAGGCATGAGGTCATGGGAATTCTTACGGAAAAATCCTGTTTCCAAGACACCATTTACTCGACGAACAGGCACCTGCGCCTTGTTACGATACTTAACTGGATGTTCCATACCTAGCGTTTCAGTAACTTCTACATCTGCAATTCCAGCAATCTTGTAGAGACTGTCCTTGACTTGCTTGGTTTTAAATTTGAGCTGTTCTGGATAGGCAAGATGACCTAAATCCGCGATTCCTGAACGCAGGTAAGCCAAATCTAGATCTTGATTACGGTGTGGTGATTGGACAAGGTATTCTTCAACCTTCCCAAAGCCAATCTTTTTATTGACCTTGAGGACACGCATGAGGATTTTTTCACTCGGCAAAGCATTCTCTACAAAAAATACCAAACCATCCACCTTGGCCACTCCTGCACCTTCATGAGTCAAGTCAATAATTTCAACTTCTACAATATCATTTTTCTTTAACATTCTCTTCTCTTTCTATTGGCCGACAAAAAAGACGGCAACGTTACGGTTACCATCTATTATACCATGAAATTTCTTAAGAACCAAAACTCTTGAAGAAGTTGACAATGGCCTGCCAAAGGGAGCTTAAGAAGTTCCCACCGTCCTCTAGTGCCTTATCCGCATCAAAGTTAAGGTTGATATTTTTAAAACTGTCGCCAGCTTGTGATACGATACTTTGTTTAAGGTCATTTAGTGTTTTAGTGAAATCTGCATTGCTGAGTATATCACTCTTTGAGAGATTCAAAGCAAAATTGATGATGATATTGATCTGGTTTCCTGTTATAACCTGATCAAGTTTGTAATTTTTCAAGGTATCTTCAACAATTTTACGGACATCTTCTTCTGTAAGATTTCCCTTGCTTTCTTTAGCTTTGGCTAGTCCTGACTTAATATCGGCTAGGGCAACGTTTAATTTATTAGCATCATAGCCTGACTTGTCCTTGTTTTCAGTATTGATATCTGACAAAGCCTTCAACTCTTCTTGAGCCAAGTCTTTATTGGCTTGTGGCACCTTGGCTCCATTAGCTTCTAGCGAATAATAGATCCCTGCTAAAGCACTCTCACCTGTAACAGGAATAGGTGCTGCTACAGTGATTTTGGCGTGTTCCACACCCAAAGTTACGGCTGCATTGCGGTACATATCCTGAGTCACCTTAGTAATGTTTTCTGGTGTTTCAATCTTGACCTCAAGTGGCGACTTATCACCTAGTTTTTGAATCTTGGCTGATGAATACAACTGTAAGCTAGAGTCATTGGCCACATTCATGATTTTAGAATAGACATCAGGTGTCATGGTCTTTAGTTCTTTGGTGTCTGTTGAGGCATTGTAGCCTAGTTTTTTTAGGGTTTGATTTTTTTGGTCTTCTGATAATGATGAACCTAGGACATATTCAGGTTGGACATAGGTTTCATCGATGACTTTTTGAACATCTGTTGCTGCATGGACGCTATTCATAGCTGTTACTGCCCACAAGACCGCAGCACTAGTCAGAAAGAGTTTCTTTCTCATAGGGATTTTCCTCCTTTACCTTTCTAGAGTAATATATCTATCTTAAAGAAAACTTATAACAAAAACACCTGGGCTAGCCAGATGTCGAAAAGAGAGTGAAACATTTGATGATGTATAGGTTAAGTTGCACCTGTCTAGAATAATAATAGTTTCCTCCATTTACATAGAGTTCGGCACCGTGAAAAATGGAAATAGGGTGAATATAACTATAAGTCTTTCCAATGGTATTGCCAAGTAAGGGAGCAACAGTATCACGAGAGTACTGTTTGGCCAGTGCTAGGGTGTTTTCCTTACCATTTTGGGCGATAAAATCGATATAGGCAGGTCCAAAATTATAGGCTTGAACAGCCGTCCAGACATCTACCCCCTTCTTCTGGGCCAGATAGAGATTGTCTGTCAGAGTTTGAACGCCTTGCCGAATGCTAGAGGCATTATCATTGATGGTATTGGTTGAACCACTTGCAGACTCACTAGACTGCATAACATCGCCTTCTTTTCCTTTTGTTTCGGTATAAATCATAGCGAGCACAAGCTCTTCGTTTGCTGGGGTGTCTTTTTCACTCAAGATTTCTCTCACCATGGGTTGATAGGTCATGACTTGTTTGACATCTTGGTGAACGCGGTAAGCTTTATAGCCAGCAAAAAGGAAGACTGCTAGTACAAGCACTCTTCGAATTCGTTTAAACATTATTTACTTTGAATATCCTCGATATTTTTGATTAAGATAGAGTAGGTTCCATTGTCGTTTTGGATAAACTCAACAGACTCGGCGTCTTGATAGACGTTATTGGGAACGATGAGCTCAATTCCATTTGACAAGGAGAGTTTTTGGTTTTCAAATTTTTTAAGCTGACGACTGGCATCAATTTCATCAAATTGAACAGGTTCTGGTACAGATTCTTTAACTTGGTCAATAAAGCTCAAACGAGCCGTCAGATTGTTGTCAAAAAGGTCATTGGCCAATTTTTCAGGTGACAACTCATTGCTTTCTTCTAGGTTGTTGAAAATCGCTGATTTGACCTTAGATTGAAATTGAAAATCATCTGTGTTAAAGGTTTCAGCAATGCGCTGTGCCGTCTTTTCTAGTTCTTTGATAGATTTCTTGGGTGAAATTTTAGGGGTGACAGCAAGAAGATTATCTGAAAAATAGTTCAAAAAAGTCCCGTTGTACTTGATTCGTTTTTCAATCAGATGGTACTTGCGACTCTGAAGATTGACCACCAAGGCTTCGTCGGCACCTGTTCCAAATCCAGGAAGGTTATTCTGAGTCAACTTGATTGGATTATCAACTTCTCCTCCGAGGTGGGTCAAGGTCTCTCGCAGGGCAATTCGTAAGAAAGCGAAATGTTCCACGCCTTCTTTAGAAAATTGCACAAAAATCAAGTCATTGGTCTTTAGATTTTCGGAAATGCTGAACTCCTCTTTCCAGAGATTAGCCAGTGTTACTGATGTCTCCAACAAATCGTCTGTGATATGATTGAAGAAGGGATTTTCTTCCTCGAAAATCCCAGTCTTAGCTTCATCTGAATACACACGTTCAATTTTTTTACGCAAGTATTCTTCGATTTTTGGAGTGATATTGAGAAACTTATCCGCTAGAAACAGCTCGGTATCATCCGGGCTAAACTGATGGATAATAGCTTTCTTAATATAAATGTCCATAAAAGTTTTAGTCCTCGTATAATGGGAAGGCATCTGTCAATTCTTTGACTGCACTTCTCACTTCTTCTAAGACAGCTTCATTTTCTGCATTCTTGAGGGTTTTAATGATGAGCTTAGCCACTTTGCGACTTTCTTCTTCACCAAATCCACGTGCAGTAATGGCTGCTGCTCCGATACGAATCCCACTTGTCTTGAATGGTGACAAGCTTTCGTAAGGGATTGAGTTTTTATTTAGGGTAATATTGACTTCATCCAGCAAGTTTTGAGCAACTTTTCCGTTTTCTACAACCTTAGTCACATCCACTAGGAAGAGGTGGTTTTCAGTTCCTCCAGAAATAATACGGAAATTAGGGTCTTGCAAGAAAACATCCGCCATAGCCTTGCTGTTTTTGATAACATTAGCAGCATATTCCTTGAAGGCTGGATCCAAAACTTCTTTGAAAGAAACTGCCTTAGCTGCAATAACATGCTCCAAAGGACCGCCCTGAATACCTGGGAAAATAGCTGAGTTGATTTTCTTAGCTAAGTCTTCATCATTGGTCAAAATCAAACCACCACGTGGTCCACGAAGGGTTTTGTGAGTCGTTGTTGTAGTGATATGAGCGTATGGTACTGGGCTTGGGTGAAGGCCAGCGGCAACCAAACCAGCGATATGAGCCATGTCCACCATGAGTTTAGCCCCAACAGCGTTCGCAATTTCACGGAATTTTGAAAAGTCGATAATTTGAGAATAGGCTGAAGCACCTGCTACAATCAGTTTTGGTTTGACTTCTTTAGCTTGTTTCAATATAGCATCAAAATCTAAAAGTTCAGTTTCAGGATTCACACTATAAGAAACAAAGTTGTAGGTTTGACCTGAGAAGCTAACAGGAGCTCCGTGGGTCAAGTGCCCACCTGCTGCCAAATCCATCCCCATAACGGTATCACCTGGCTCAATCAAGGCCATGTAAGCCGCACAATTGGCTTGGCTTCCTGAGTGTGGTTGGACATTGGCAAATTTTGCACCGAAAATTTCTTTTGCGCGTTCAATGGCTATAGATTCTACCACGTCTACTACATCAGTTCCACCATAATAACGGCGTCCTGGGTAACCTTCGGCGTATTTATTCGTCAAGATAGACCCTTGAGCTGCCATAACAGCCTTGGAAACTACGTTTTCCGAAGCAATCAACTCAATGTTGTTTTGTTGTCGTTCTTCTTCTTTGGCAATAGCATTCCAGAGATCAGCATCATATGCTTTAAAATCGTCTTTGTCAAAAATCATAGGTCTTCTCCTTTATAGTGTGACTGGTCCTTTAGTTTGGTTCTACAATAAGAAAATAAACTAAAAGATGCGAATAAACCGTTTCTGCACTTTATCACAAGTATAACCAACTTTTTCATAAAATGCATGAGCTCCCAGACGATGGTCGGCAGAGTTTAAGCGGATAAACCTATAGCCGCGTCTTTTTGCTTCTTGCTCCAACCCTTGTAATAAGCTTTTACCAATACCTTGACCTTGCGCTTGAGGTGAGACTGCTAAGGCTAAAATATTAAATCCTGCTTTGGAATAGAGTGATTCGTAAACTTCAGCGTGGACATATCCAAGTAAGACATGATTAGCTACATCCTCATAACCAAGTAGGAAATGATGGGAATCCTGAGACAATCTAGCTAGTTGACTATCCGTTTCCTCTAGACTAAAAGAATAGCCCAAAGCCTCTTGGTTGATCTCACATATAGCTTTCACATCAGTTTCTATTAAATTTCTTAGCATTTCATACCTCCTCAAAAGAAATCTCTGGCAACCGAGCAAGAATGTCCTCTCGCTTAATCGCCCCTTGGCGTAAGATTTTCACCTTGTCTCCAGACAAATCCAAAATAGTTGAATCCTGTCCAGTTAGAAAATCATCGTCTTCCAGACCCAGAACCTCTTGTTCAAAATCCTCTAGAATCTGATCAAAGGTCACGCCACTTGCCTGACCTGAAATATTGGCAGACGGCCCAATCAAGGGACCTGTCTCTCGAATCAAATCAAGGGTAATGGGATGACTAGGCATCCGAAATCCAACAGTTGCGAGGCCCGAATTGACCCAATAGGGAACTCGGTCATTAGCTTCAAGGATAATGGTCAAGGGACCTGGCAAAAAGGTCTCTACAAGTTTTTGTAGATAAGTTGGCTGATTCTTAGAAAAGTGCAAGATATCCTCTAAAGAGGCAATATTGAGATTGAGTGCCTTATCTCTAGGACGACGTTTGAGTTGGTAAACATGGTCAACTGCTTTTTCGTCTAAGGCCTTAGCAAAAAGACCGTATACTGTCTCTGTAGGCAGAACGACAGCTCCACCCTTTTCTAACTCTTGTCTAATCCTGTCCATAATCAACCACGACCATCCTATCTTGACCAAATTGGTCCTTAAGTGTTCTTACACGTTTTTCAGGAAGATGTTTCCTAAAAAGCTCAGGAACACTTTGACCTTGCTTGTATCCAATTTCAAGGTAAATCTTACCACCATCTTTGAGATAGTCTTTTGCATCTTCCGCAATTCTACGATAAATAGCTAGGCCATCCTCATCTGCAAAGAGAGATAGATGGGGCTCCGAATATAAGACATTCAAGCCGACCTCTGTCTCATCTTCACGAGAGATATAGGGTGGATTGGATACAATTATATCATATTTTTCAGAAATTTCTGCAAAACAATCAGATTTTTTAAAAAATATATTAAATTTTTGATTTTTAGCATTCTCGCTAGCTAAATCTAAAGCATCTTGGGAAATATCCGCTGCTGTCACTGACCAATCTGGTCTGTTTTTTGCTAAGGCGAGAGCAATAGCTCCACTACCAGTCCCGATATCTAGGACCTTAAGATTTTCCTCAGAATTTTCAGCCAGAATAAGCTCCACTAACTCCTCTGTCTCTGGACGGGGAATCAAAACCCGCTCATCCACTTTTAGCTGCATTCCATAAAAATCTGCCTGTCCGATGATATACTGTGCTGGTTTATGATCTACTAACTGTTGAAAAATTCCTTTTACAAATTGTTTTTCTTCCTCTGATACCTCTTTCTGGAGGGCAAAAACAAAGTCTGTAAAAGAGAGATTTTTCAGGCTACGATAGACAAAAGAGAGGCTTTCAGCTTCCTCTCCTTGTCTTATCAACTCTTCTTCAAAATCTGAAAATAATTGAGCTAATTTCATTATTTGTTTAATTCTTCTAATTTTTGTGTTTGGTCATAGAGCACCAAGGCATCCACAACTTCGTCCAATTTTCCAGACAAAATCGTATCTAGTTTTTGGAGGGTTAAGCCGATACGGTGGTCTGTGACACGGTTTTGTGGGAAGTTATAAGTACGGATTCGTTCTGAACGGTCCCCAGTACCGATTGTCGACTTACGCTCAGCGTCCTGTTCATCCTGAGCAATCTGAGCAAAGTGGTCAGCAACACGCGCACGGATGATTTTCATGGCTTTCTCACGGTTCTTCTGCTGAGTACGTTCTTCCTGCATCTCAACCTTGATATTGGTTGGCAAGTGAACGATACGAACGGCAGTCGCAACCTTATTTACGTTCTGTCCACCAGCACCAGAGGCGTGATAGATGTCGACGCGAAGGTCTTTGGGATCAATGTCGTATTCAACCTCTTCCACTTCAGGCATAACAAGAACTGTCGCTGTAGAAGTATGAACACGGCCTTGGCTTTCTGTCACAGGAACACGTTGCACACGGTGGGCACCTGACTCATACTTAAGTTTAGAGTAAACAGACTGACCTGAAACCATGGCAACCACTTCTTTGAAACCGCCGACACCATTCATAGAAGCCTCCATGACTTCAAAGCGCCAGCCTTGGGCTTCAGCATATTTTTGGTACATGGTTAGGAGGTCACCAGCGAAAAGTGCTGCTTCGTCTCCACCAGCTGCACCACGGATTTCTAGGATGATGTTCTTATCATCGTTTGGATCCTTTGGAAGGAGCAAGATTTTCAGTTTTTCTTCGTATTCTTCTTTTTCAGCCTTGGCATCTTTGAGTTCTTGCTTGGCCATTTCTTCCAAATCCGCATCTCCGCCTGATTCCTTAATCATCTCTTCGGCATCAACGATGTTTTGAAGGACTTGTTTGTACTCACGATAGGCTGTTACTGTGTCACGAGTTGAAGCCTCTTCTTTTGAAAGCTCCATGAAACGCTTGGTGTCCGAAACCACATCTGGGTCACTAAGCAACTCTCCTAATTCTTCATAACGGTCTTCTACAGCTTGTAGTTGATCATAGATGTTCATTTTTCTTCATTCTCCTTATTGATTTCAGGGGCAAAATAATGTTTACGGCAAACTGAGATATAGGTTTCATTACCACCAATCTGGATCTGTTCTCCATCGTAAACGGGCAGTCCATCCTGAGTTCGTAATACCATGGTCGCCTTTTTCTTGCAATACTGACAAATGGTCTTGATTTCGTCGATCTTATCTGCTAAGAGCAAGAGATACTTGGAACCTTCGAACAGTTCATTGCGAAAATCATTTTTCAAACCAAAAGCCATGACGGGTATGTCTAGCTCATCAACAACACGAGCTAAGTCGTAAACATGGTGACGCTTGAGAAACTGGGCTTCATCGACCAACACACAGTAAGGTGTTTCTGGTAGGTCTCGGATATAGCCAAAGATATCCGTCGTTTCCTCAATCGCAATGGCAGGGCGTTTCATGCCAATACGACTCGACACATAGCCAACACCATCACGCGTATCCAGAGCCGAGGTCATAATCACAACACTTTTTCCCTGCTCCTCGTAGTTATAGGCCACTTTGAGAATCTCAATCGTTTTACCAGAATTCATGGTCCCATAACGATAATACAACTGTGCCATGTTTCTTGCTTCACGTCCATTTCTAAATTTTTGCTACATTCTAGTATATCATAATTTTCTTAAGCTTTAAACGGCAAAATGTGGTAAAATAGAAGAAATCAAAAACTAGTGGAGGAAGCTATTATGCCATTTGTACGCATCGATTTATTTGAAGGACGCACGCTCGAGCAAAAGAAAGCTCTTGCTAAGGAAGTAACGGAAGCGGTTGTCCGTAACACTGGAGCCCCTCAATCTGCTGTCCATGTCATCATCAACGACATGCCAGAAGGAACTTACTTCCCTCAAGGGGAAATGCGTACCAAATAAACTAGCTTAAGCAGAATTGCTTAGGCTTTTTCAATCTCCAAGTAGCATCCATTGAAGAAATAGTTCAAATTTGTTACAATTTGAAAAGAGACTTGGAAAAATTTCCAAGAAAAGAGTTATTGATTAAAGGAAACATTATGATTACACGTGAATTTGATACCATCGCTGCTATCTCTACTCCACTAGGTGAAGGAGCAATTGGTATTGTCCGCTTAAGCGGAACAGACAGTTTTGAAATTGCACAAAAGATTTTCAAAGGGAAAGACTTGAGTCAGGTTGCTAGCCATACCCTTAACTACGGTCACATTATTGACCCTCAGACTGGTAAAATCATGGACGAAGTCATGGTTGGAGCCATGAAATCTCCAAAAACCTTCACTCGTGAGGATATTATCGAGATTAACACCCACGGTGGTATTGCCGTGACCAATGAGATTCTCCAGCTAGCTATCCGTGAAGGAGCTCGGTTGGCTGAACCTGGTGAATTTACCAAACGTGCCTTTCTAAACGGTCGCGTAGACTTGACACAGGCTGAGGCGGTGATGGATATCATCCGTGCTAAGACTGACAAGGCTATGAACATTGCGGTCAAACAATTGGATGGTTCCCTTTCTGACCTTATCAACAATACCCGTCAAGAAATCCTCAATACACTCGCCCAAGTTGAGGTTAATATCGACTATCCTGAGTATGACGATGTTGAAGAAGCGACTACTGCTGTGGTCCGTGAAAAGACTATGGAGTTTGAACAATTACTAACCAATCTCCTTAGAACAGCCCGTCGAGGTAAAATCCTTCGAGAAGGAATTTCCACTGCTATTATCGGACGTCCCAACGTTGGGAAATCAAGCCTTCTCAACAACCTCTTGCGTGAGGACAAGGCTATCGTAACAGATATCGCTGGGACAACACGTGATGTCATTGAAGAATACGTCAACATCAACGGTGTCCCTCTCAAGTTGATTGATACAGCTGGTATCCGTGAAACAGACGATATCGTTGAACAAATCGGTGTTGAACGCTCTAAAAAAGCTCTTAAGGAAGCTGACTTGGTTCTACTAGTACTAAATGCCAGTGAACCACTGACTGCTCAAGATCTTCAGCTTCTTGAAATTAGTCAGGATACCAACCGCATTATTCTACTTAATAAAACCGACTTACCTGAAGCGATTGAGACTTCGAAACTACCTGAAGACGTTATTCGTATTTCAGTCCTTAAAAATCAAAACATTGATAAGATTGAAGAGCGCATCAACAACCTCTTCTTTGAAAATGCTGGTTTGGTTGAGCAAGACGCTACTTACTTGTCTAATGCTCGTCACATTTCCCTGATTGAAAAGGCAGTTGAAAGCCTACAAGCTGTTAATGAAGGTCTTGAACTGGGGATGCCAGTTGATTTGCTTCAAGTAGATTTGACACGTACTTGGGAAATTCTAGGTGAAATCACAGGTGATGCGGCTCCTGATGAACTCATCACCCAACTCTTTAGCCAATTCTGTTTAGGAAAATAAGAAATCCATGATCGTACATTCGGTCATGGATTTTATTGTCTTTATTAGTAATCTGGTCTTAAGACACCTGTTACAGTTGCCTTAGTCGCTTCGTAGTCGCCATCTACAACAACCTTGATAATGCGTTTGGCATCTTCTTCTGGTGCTGGAACAAGAGGTAGACGAGTTGGGCCGGCTTCAAATCCCATATAGTTAAGAACTGCCTTAACTGGAGCAGGACTTGGATAAGAGAAGAGGGCATTAACCTTAGGAATGAATTTACGCTGAATAGCTGCGGCTTTCTTCATATCGCTTTCTTCAATGGCCGTAAACATCTCGTGCATTTCATCCCCATTTGTATGAGATGCAACAGAAATAACCCCATCCGCACCAAGATTCATGGCATGGAAAGCATCTCCATCCTCACCTGTATAAATCAAGAATTCTTCAGGCTTGTGCTCAATCAAGTAAGCCATATTAGCCAAGCTAGTACATTCTTTGACACCGATAATATTTGGATGGTCAGCCAAACGAAGCATGGTTTCCGGAGTTAATTCAACAACTACACGCCCAGGAATGTTATAGATAATAATCGGTAAGTCAGAAGCGTCTGCAATTGCTTTAAAGTGCTGATACATCCCTTCTTGAGAAGGTTTGTTGTAGTAAGGGACGATTGCAAGTCCAGCTGCAAAACCACCAAATTCTGCTACTTCTTTGACAAACTCGATTGAGTCTCGCGTATCATTGGTACCTACACCCGCAATCAAAGGAACGCGTCCATCGACAACTTTCTGTACCGCTGCAAATAGTTCCAACTCTTCATCGTGGGTCAAGGTAGGACTTTCAGCTGTCGTACCAGCAAGAAGAATTCCATCCGTATGATGGTCCAATAAATGCTCAATCAAGGCTGGAATAGCATCAAAGTTGATGGAACCATCCTCGTGGAAGGGGGTAATAAAGGCTGTGATGATTTTACACTCTTTTAAATCTTGATAAGACATGAGAAACACCTCTCTATTTCAAAGAAGGAGTTCATCTGAACTCCTAAATTATATGACTATTTTAATTCAAATTTCAATTCAGCTGTTGGACGAACCAAGCCACGTTCGTGAAGAGTTTCTGCAATCTGAACTGAGTTCCAAGCAGCACCTTTGAGAAGGTTATCTGAAACAACCCACATGTGAATTCCTTTTTCAGCATCCAAGTCTTTACGGATACGACCAACAAAGGTATCACGTGAACCAACTGCATTGATGGCTTGCGGATAGATTTGATGAGCTACATCATCCTCAAGAACAGCACCTGGGAAGGCTGCGATAGCTGCTTTCACTTCTTCGATTGGAGCCACTTCTTTTGTTTCGATGTAAACAGACTCAGAGTGAGCTGACAAGACTGGAATTCGCACACATGTTGCAGATACTGCGATGCTATCATCTTCCATGATTTTCTTAGTTTCCTTAGTCATCTTCATCTCTTCGTATGTGTAATCATTGTCAGTGAAGACATCGATTTGTGGGAGAGCGTTGAAGGCGATAGGATAATGTTTCTTATCACCACCTGAAGGCAAAATTTCTGCGTGTAAATCACGTGGTTTCACTCCATCATTCAAGACTTCACGAAGTTCACGTTGTGTTTCAAGAATTGCTCCCATACCAGCACCTGAAACTGCTTGGTAAGTTGAAACAATGATACGATCCAAGCCCCATTTTTGGCGAACTGGCTCAAGCGCTACCATCATTTGGATTGTTGAACAGTTAGGGCAAGCAATGATACCGTTGTGGGCATCAAGTGCGTGAGCATTGACCTCTGGAACAACCAAAGGAACATCTGGATTTTGACGGAAGTAAGATGTATTATCAACTACTACCGCTCCAGCTTTAACTGCGTACGGTGCATACTTAGCTGATGTAGAACCACCTGCTGAAAAGAGAGCAATATCAACTCCTTCAAAAGCTGTTTCAGTCGTTTCTTCAATCGTAATATCTTGGTCTTTAAATTTCAAAGTCTTGCCCGCTGAACGTGCAGAAGCAAGTAAACGAATTTTATCGATTGGAAGTGTTGATTCTTCCAACATTTTTATCATCTGAGCACCGACAGCACCTGTCGCGCCGACTACAGCAACTGTATATCCCATAAATAACCTCTTTCGGAATTTTCTAAAAATTTCTATAATAGATGTATTATACTACTTTTTCCATGAATTGCAAAGCTTTTTCATCATTTTTTGGAAAATAAAAATCCCCAGTCGCTAGACCAGGGACTAAGAGGCATCTTCATGTGATGAGCAGGTTCACACAACTCATCAAGGTCCGCTCCTGCGTTATGACCTCCTTATGCTCAATAGTAGTCCGAAGACTACCTATCGACTCATCGCATCTACTATATTACTAGAGATACTTGGTTTTGTCAATAAAAAATTTTTGCAGGATGATTTTTATTATACAAAAATCAAAATTTTTCTCGCGAGCATAAGAAAAAACTCTTGTGTTAAAGAGTTTCCCTGTAAATATCATGCTAATTGCCGGGATTGAACCGGCGACCTCATCCTTACCATGGATGCGCTCTGCCAACTGAGCTAAATCAGCTTACTTAAAAAGTATACTACAGTTAGAAAATCTTGTCAAGTTTCCTTAGATATTTTCCATAAGAAAAAGCCAGGTAATAGCTACCTAGCTTGTCCTGTTCTATTTGCTTAAATCGATTCGACGACCAATTTTACCAATGATAATCGCACCAATAATCAATGAAGCAAATTCACCAATTCCTGTTGTGAACCAAGTAAGGAAAAATGGTAATTGCGCTACGATATTCAACTCGGCAGCAATTGTAAACATGGAAATTGAAAAGAGGATTGAAAAGAAAAAATGATCTTTTCTGATTAATCCATTAAAGAGGTAATCCTTGCTGTATTTTGCAAAAAGCCAAACCCCTAAACTGAGGAATACCAAGGTTGATCCACCACCAACAAAGACATCTAGCAGTCCGAAGCTAAAGAAATTAGCAATCATACAACCAATTGTAACTCCGATGATGTACTTAGGATTGTAAAAAGCCATAAAGTTCATCATTTCTGAAATACGGAACTGATAAGCACCGTAGCTAATGGCATTTAGGGGTGGTGTGACAGTTAAAACTACATAGATAGCTGCAACGATTGCAATATCTGCTACATCACGAACAGTTAATTTTTTCATCTTTTCTCCTTTGGCGGGTTGTCCACGTAAAATATGCTTGGTGAAAGAAGCTAAGCACCAAGGGTTGATTCATTCAACCTTACTAGTATAGCACAATAGCCTGCTTTATGCTATACTAAAAGCATGAAAAAACGCATTCAAAGTCTATTCATGAATGAGCTCTTAGCCTATCTTTTTTTTGGAATAGCAACTACTCTTATTTCTATTCTATCCCGATTAGTCATTTATCAACTAACTCATAAAGAACTCCTTGCTACTGCCCTAGCAAATATTATCGGTATCCTCTTTGCCTTTATCACAAATGATACGATTGTGTTTAAACAAGCAAGGAAGAATCGACTTATCCGTTTAGTGAAATTTACTCTTGCCCGCCTTTCTACTTTTCTTTTAGACTTATTTTTAACTTTTCTCTTTGTAACCCAGTTTCCTAATATTATTGGGCAATTTGTAAATAATAATATAGACAAGGTTAATACTATCGAAACAGCTATTTCACAATTTTTGATAATTATTCTTAATTACATTTTTAGTAAGGTATTTATTTTTAAAAAATAAAAAAATTTAAGCATATAGCTTGCGAGCATTTCTTAATTAATATATAATAAAGAGTAAAAATTTTGTAAAGGAATTATGAAAATGTTAAAAGATCTTAAAGCATTTTTGCTCCGCGGTAATGTCGTAGACCTTGCTGTCGGTGTGATCATTGCCTCTGCTTTTGGTGCTATCGTTACTTCATTTGTTAATGATATCATCACTCCACTCCTATTGAACCCAGCCTTGGAAGCTGCGAAAGTACAAAACATCGCTGAGCTTGCATGGAATGGTGTTACATATGGTAAATTCTTGAGTGCTATTATCAACTTCCTTGTTGTAGGTACTGTTCTCTTCTTTGTTATTAAAGCTATGGAAAAAGCTCAAAGCCTTACTAAAAAAGAAGAACCTGCTGAGGAAGCTCCAGCTGCTCCAACTGAATTGGAAGTACTTCAAGAAATCAAAGCGCTTCTTGAGAAAAAATAATCATTTAAAAGGATCTAGCACAAAGCTAAATCCTTTTTCTTTACTCTTTCGGCAACTTACCTGCTTTCTCTAGCATTTTCTTGATCAAATATGGCATCTTAACATTTTCACGACCTTTTTTCTCAATCAGTTTTTTCACAAATTCTGGCATTTGTAAATCTTGAGATTCATCTAAAATATTTTTAGTTTCATCCGAAGGGACTAACTCATCAAAGGTTTCTTCTTCTGGGAGAAATTCCTTAAACTCTTGATGTTCATTAGCTCTGACTGTATTAACCAAGGCATCAATCAAACGAGAATCCGTATTGGGCATTGGTGGACGATGGTAGTTCACACTCAATTCCTGACACAAATCATAACATTCCACATCATTATCAAACAAGACTTCAATATGCTCACTAATGAAGCTGATAGGAACAAAAATATAATGGTCTGGATGTTCTGTCTGTTCTCTGAGATACTCCAAAACATCTGGTTTAATCCATGGAATACCGATATCGCTCTCACTCTGCCAGGTGTTAGTATATTGTTCTGAACTCAATCCTAGTTTTTCAGCGACTAGCTTGCTATTTTCAAAAATTTGGTCAATATAAGGGTCACCAAAATCCAAGGCAAAAATGGGTACACTATGGGCTGAAAAGATGACTTTAAAGCTATCCTGCTTTACTTCTTCTTTTAAAATATTAGCAATTTCATCTGCCCAATAGTTTAGCAAGGCCTCTTCTTGATACCAGTCCTTAATGATCAAAAATTGAATTTGCTTGCTTTCTAAAAATTTCTCATACCCCATGACAGAGTAGAACGAATAATGGGGCTCCAAAATCAGGCAAATACACTGCTCAATGCCGTCTGCTTCCATCTGACCAATCACATCTGGAATAAAAGGTTTGGAAAATTTATTGGCAAAATAGACACTATACTCATTCCCCAGTCTAGCTTCTACTAAGGCAACTTCTTCACGGGTAATTCTTTGTAGAGGCGTACCTCCAATAAGTACATAATTATCATAGAGTGTTTGAATCTCGTGGTCTTGAGGTCTCACTCCACGACGAATATTTGTGAAAAAATCAGCTACACCTTCAAAGGTAATCTCTTCTGGCGAACCGAAAGTCATCATTAAAATTGCTTTTTTCATAACTGCTTCCTTGTGATGTTTTTATCAAATTTATTTTATCATGAATCCACTGATAAGTAAACGCTAACATAGAGAATTTCCCTAACTTCTGTCTTTTGTTTTTCTCTTCTTTCTATGATACAATGGAAAAAATGAATTCAAAAGGAGTTATTTATGACTTACCCCAATCTCTTGGACCGCTTCTTAACCTACGTTAAGGTCAACACGCGCTCTGATGAACACTCTACTACTACTCCAAGTACACAGAGTCAGGTTGACTTTGCGACAAATGTCCTCATTCCTGAAATGAAACGTGTTGGATTACAAAATGTTTATTATCTACCAAATGGTTTTGCTATTGGAACCTTGCCAGCCAATGATCCATCTTTAACACGTAAAATTGGCTTCATCTCCCACATGGATACTGCTGATTTTAATGCCGAAGGAGTCAATCCACAGGTAATTGAAAACTACGATGGGGGTGTGATTGAACTTGGAAATTCTGGTTTTAAACTAGATCCATCCGACTTCAAGAGTCTTGAGAAATATCCAGGACAAACGCTTATCACAACCGATGGAACAACCTTGCTAGGTGCCGATGATAAGTCAGGAATTGCTGAAATTATGACAGCCATTGAATATCTAAATGCTCATCCTGAAATCAAACACTGTGAGATTCGTGTTGGTTTTGGTCCAGATGAAGAAATCGGTGTTGGTGCTAATAAATTTGATGCAGAAGATTTTGATGTTGATTTTGCCTACACTGTTGATGGAGGACCACTAGGAGAACTTCAGTACGAAACTTTCTCAGCAGCTGGTGCTGAATTGCATTTCCAAGGTCGTAATGTCCATCCTGGTACTGCAAAAGGGCAAATGGTCAACGCCCTTCAGTTAGCAATTGATTTTCACAATCAACTTCCAGAGAATGAACGTCCTGAGTTAACGGATGGTTACCAAGGGTTCTATCATCTTATGGATGTGACAGGTAGTGTCGAGGAAGCGCGTGCAAGCTACATCATTCGTGATTTTGAAAAAGATGCCTTTGAAGCGCGTAAAGCAGCTATGCAGTCTATCGCTGATAAAATGAATCAAGAACTTGGCAGCGACCGTGTCACCCTAAACTTGACAGACCAGTACTACAATATGAAAGAAGTCATTGAAAAAGATATGACTCCAATTACCATTGCTAAGGCCGTTATGGAAGATTTAGGTATCACACCTATTATTGAACCAATTCGCGGCGGGACAGACGGCTCTAAAATTTCCTTTATGGGAATCCCAACTCCAAATATCTTTGCTGGTGGCGAAAACATGCATGGACGTTTTGAATATGTTAGCCTTCAGACTATGGAACGTGCAGTTGATACCATCATTGGTATCGTAGCTTATAAATAATTGATAAAAAACCGAGCATATCCAACTACGGAAATGCTCGGTTTTAGTATTTTATACTCGTCGAAAATCTCGTCAAACCACGTCAACATCGTCTTGCTGTACTCAAGTACAGCCTGCGGCTAGTATCCTAGTTTGCTCTTTGATTTTCATTAAGTATTAAAAGTGACATCTTTCCCTGCTCCTTTAGTTATCTCCCAATTTTCTCGTCTACTTGATTGTATTTCACTTAATACAAGGAAAACAATCTAAAACTAATTGTTACAACCTTCTTGCATCCAATTCGAATACACTATTTAAGGGCATTTTACATTAATTAGTCTTTTTTTCTTTTGACCATTCCAATCATGCCTAAGAACATGCCCATAATTCCTACAGATGCAAAAGCAGAACCATCTTCACTTCCTGTTTTAGGTAGAACTTCTTGACGATTTGCAGGTGCCTGATAAGTCTTATCTTCTAACATAGGCGGAACTACATATGACTTATCATCATTTTTATCTACGATTTGATTCATAGTTTTTTCAGAGGCAGTTACATCACTAGTAAATCCTGATTCTTGATGACTTGCAGCTTCTCCACTAGGAACTCCTTCCTCAACGTTCGAAACTCCATGAGTAACTCCTTCAGAACCAGTCATACTACCAGTAAACTCTGGTAAGTTATGAATAGCTGCTTCAGAACCCGACACACCACCAGTAAACTCTGGTAAGTTGTGAATAGCTGCTTCAGAATCAGACACACCACCAGTAAACTCTGGTAAGTTGTGAATAGCTGCTTCAGAACCCGACACACCACCAGTAAACTCTGGTAAGTTGTGAATAGCTGCTTCAGAATCAGACACACCACCAGTAAATTCTGGTACCTTGTGGTCAGCTGATACGATTTTAGCTGATTCTTCTTTCTTAGTTCCAATCAACACAATTTCATCTTGCGCAACTTCAACAACTTCACGAAGTTTTATAGTGCGGCTTCCATCTGGTGCTACTTCAGTCAAGATACGTTCCTTACCTGCACGACCTACCTGAGTCACTCGAGTTTCACCTTTTGGAAGACTTGAATCTTCTTGTTTAACTTTCTTGAAGTTAATTACTTTTTCTACTACTTCAAGACTTGGTTGAGGTTGAACTAGTTCCTTATCTCCATCCGTTGGAACTATGGAATGTTTCACTTCCTCTTTCGGAGTCGCCTGAAGTTGGTTAATAGAAGTTAGAGCTGCTTGCAAGGCTTTGTCTACTGCATCTTGTGTCTTGGCTTCTTGGATAGCTGTAAGTGCCTGTTCTGATAACTCAACTAGTTTCTTCTTAGCTTCTTTATCGCTACCTAGTTCCTTGCTCTTGTTTTGGATAGCCTCTGCCAAGCTTGCCATGGCCTTGTCGTAGTTAGGCTCTTCTGGCTGGGATGGTTTTGGTTCCTCTTTTGGAGTCGCTTGAAGTTGGTTAATAGAAGTGAGAGCTGCTTGCAAGGCTTTGTCTACTGCATCTTGTGTCTTAGCTTCTTGGATAGCTGTCAGAGCCTGCTCGGATAACTCGACGAGATGCTTCTTAGCTTCTTTATCGCTACCTAGTTCCTTGCTCTTGTTTTGGATAGCCTCTGCTAAGCTTGCCATAGCCTTGTCGTAGTTAGGCTCTTCTGGCTGGGATGGTGTTGGCTCCTCTTTCGGAGTCGCTTTAAGTTGATTGATAGAAGTTAGAGCTGCTTGCAAGGCTTTGTCTACTGCATCTTGTGTCTTGGCTTCTTGGATAGCTGTAAGAGCTTGTTCTGATAACTCAACTAGTTTCTTCTTAGCTTCTTTATCGCTGCCTAGTTCCTTGCTCTTGTTTTGGATAGCCTCTGCCAAGCTTGCCATGGCCTTGTCGTAGTTAGGCTCTTCTGGCTGGGATGGTTTTGGTTCCTCTTTTGGAGTCGCTTGAAGTTGGTTAATAGAAGTGAGAGCTGCTTGCAAGGCTTTGTCTACTGCATCTTGTGTCTTGGCTTCTTGGATAGCTGTAAGAGCTTGTTCTGATAGCTCAACTAGTTTCTTCTTAGCTTCTTTATCGCTACCTAGTTCCTTGCTCTTGTTTTGGATAGCCTCTGCCAAGCTTGCCATGGCCTTGTCGTAGTTAGGCTCTTCTGGCTGGGATGGTGTTTCTTCGACACCATAGTTTTCTTCCTTATCAAGAATAGCTTGCAAGGCTGTGGCTGTTTTCAGAATTTCTTGAGCACTGGCTGGACTTGCTGAAAGTTGTTCAGATAATTTATCTAAGTTTGACTTGAAGGCTTGACGCGCCTCTGGAGTATTCTTCAAACTTGTTTGGTCAAATTTAGCCAATTCATCCTTCCAGTTCTTCATAGCTTGAACTAATTCTTCTTTGGTATAAAGAGCGCTATCTTCTCCACGAGTGATGAACTTATCAACTTGAATACCAATATTTCTAGAGGTATCATTTCGTTTTGGATCCAATTGCAAGGTTACAGCGTGCCAACCTTCTTCGAGTCCAGTCAAACGAACAAGAGTCTGATCACCTTGACGTGTAGTTGCTGTTCCACTGAAGTACTTCTTACCATTGACATCAGTAGCATTTCCTTGACCATCTTGATACTCAAGTTCTTTACCATCCAGAGTTACCTTGTAGATACCATGTCCAGGATCAACAAAACCTTTGATTTCAAGACCTGTTCCGTAGAAGTAAGCTGTTACGCTAGCATTTTTCTTTTGCTCTTCAGTCAAACGACCAAAGGATGCCCAAGACTCAGTGTTTTGGTATTTGCCAGAAGAATTGGTTTCATGGTGCCAACCTGGGCTGTAGTCAAGTTGACTGGCCTGGTCATCATGACTGACTTGGTCTTTTTGAAGTAAGTCAGCCTTCATTACTCTAACAGTTGCTTCTGAAGCAAATCCAAGCAAGGCATTATCTGATGCGCTTGTCATTTTTACTTTAAAGTCAAAGATTGAATCAGCTTGCTCAGTAAAGTCAATTGTCGGAATTGTCAAAGTCTTTTCTGTTTCACCATCTTGGAAGGTCAAATCAGCCGTTGTATCTTTATATACCTTACCGTGAACCCCTGTTCCTGGCTCAGTCACGACATGAACTGTCGCAACTCCCTTGCTACCACCAACACGTTTGATGGTTACAGTAACTGGTTGGCCTTTTTGAACTTCATAGGTTGTTTCTTTCAACTCAAACATACCCTTACCAGCATTGTTGAGCGTATAGATACCTTCAGTTGCAATAGCTTTGCCAGTTTTGTTAACGAGTTTGATGGTATGTTCACCTGGAGTCAAGTCATCTGTTTCATAAACCATCTGGCTACGTTTACGAGCTGCATTATTCGTTTGTACGTCTGCAACCTTTTGACCATCCACGTAAACTGACATTTCACCGTGATTTGGATCCACTGTAGATACGACATAAGCCTTAGTTCCATTGAAACGGTAGGTTACGCTAGCATCTTTTTGATTGGTCCACATGGATGTTCCACGAACGCCTTCAGATTCGTCATACCAGGTTGTATTTGCTTTGTCAGCTATTGTGTTTGAATGGTAATCCAAACCTAGAGGATAACCATCTGTTTTTTCGATATTACTTGGTGTCTTATAAACAGAGAAGTTTGTCAAAATAGGGGTTGCTTGTGAATTCGTGATAGTCACACGAATCTTTTGGGCTTCTACAGGTTGACCTTGGACAAGACGACGATAACCAACAGTCGAACCCTCTCCATATGGAACCCAGCGACCATTGAGCTCAACTTCAACCTTAAATCCTGAGATACGTTGACCTTTAGCGATATCTTCTTTGAGTTCGACTACGTCAAAGCGTCTCTTTTGACCAAGATCGACAGTGAATTCACCTGTCTTCGCATCATTTGACAATGCCCAACTAGTATCATCCTTACCATCGGTTAGGTTACCTGCTTGGTACAAATGATTCTTACGAGTAGAGCTTGCCGTTACAGTTGCTCCCTTGGCGAAGTCAGTCGCATACATTTGGTCCAAGGTTGCTCGGAATTCTTTCAAGCGAGCCACGTCTGCATCTGCGAATTTACCTTCTTTATTTGGTGGAATATTGAGGAGGAGTGGCGTTCCACGACCAACAGATTTGAAGTAGATATCCATCAAATCTTTGATTGATTTTGGTTGTTGATTGTCATGGTAGAACCAACCTGAACGAATAGAAACGTCTGCTTCACCGACTGAGTACATATCTCCTTCTGGGTCTCCATGGTTGAGATATTCGTTCTTCACATCGTCAGTGATCTTAGCTTTCTTAACCTTATGCCAAACTGGATCTCCAGCGATACCACGTTCATTACCGATCCAACGGACGCTTGTTGGTTGAGCAGAGAAGATAGCGATATCCCCTTCAGCTTTCTTGATGTACTTGAACCACTCGTCAAAGGTGTAAGTTACTTTTTGAGCTCCGCTACCACGCGCACCATCCATCCATACTTCGATGAATTTACCATTATTTCCGTATTTAGGATTGCCAAGGATTTCCTTGAGTTGGTTGAGATAGTATTCGTTATACTCTTTTTCAGTTGAAACATGATATTTAGGGTTATTAGCATCCCATGGTGATAGGTAAACACCCATATTCATATCATACTTAGTCGCTGATTTAGAGATTTCTTCGAGAAGGTCACCCTTACCATCTTTCCATGGACTTGCAGCCACCGTATGGTCTGTATATTTAGATGGATAAATCACAAAACCGTCGTGGTGTTTGACAACCATGATTGTTCGTTTGAATCCAGCATCCTTCAAAGTCTTAATCCACTGGTCTGTATCAAGATTAGTTGGGTTAAAGTTTTGAGGATTTTCTCTACCGTTCCCCCATTCAGAGTTAGTGTAGGTATTCATACCATAGTGGATGAAGGCAGCCAATTCTTCCTTGTGGTAGTCCAATTGAGCCTTGCTTGGTAGTGGTCCATAGTTTCCAATTTCTGTTTCTTCGTCTTTTGGATCCACTACTGGAGTTGCAGGAGTTGCTGGTTTTGGATCTTCTATTTTTTCGTATTCAAAAATAACTTGGTTCACTCCTTTATGTTGGATTGTTGCTTCTTGGCTTGCATTGACTGCACGGTAGCCTGTAATTTCTTTAGCTTGGAATCTATGAACAAAGGAAACTTCGTATTCTTTACCATCGTTATTGTCAACAGTTGCAGGCGCTAATTCTTGGTCTGTACCTTTCAATCGGTAACGAAGATCGAAGGAACCCTTATTGACTTTATAAACAACCTTAATGACACGAGTTCCTGCAGGAGCCTTGCTCACAACACTATAATCCTCTCCCCAAGTATCTTTCAGTTGCTTGTTGACAGCTTTACCGTCAATCGATACAATTTCATATTTTTCTTTATTCTTCTTGTAGAAGTCAGTTTTCTCAATTTCTGTTTTATAGTTATAGTCAAACTGAGTTCCAACTTCCGTCTTTTCAACAAAAGTATCGTTTTCTTTGACTGGGTTATCTTTTTGGTCTAGATGTTCTACAACAACTCGTCCATAGTCAACACCTTCAAGAAGCGTCGCAATACCATTTTGATCGAAAGAGTATTTATTTTTGCCAATAACAGCTGTCTTATTTCTAATCATTTCTCCTTCTGGAGTAAAGTAGTAACGATTACCATTATCTCCTTGGTACCAGCCTTTGACTCCATATTTATCAATGATTTCTTTGACCCATGCTAGTTGTTCAGGCGATAGGACAAGTCCTCCTCCAAAGCGATCTTTTTCAGCGATATTCATATTATCAACAGTTCCATGTTGGTGAATTCCAATAACTTTACCATCACCATTAATAATTCCACCACCAGAAAGACCAGAAACAGAAGTCAGGCGATAAGTGATGCCAACCGCTCCTTTATCATCAAGCTTTTCAGTACCCTTAACGACACCATCAGCCTTATACAACTGACCAGGAACGATTGGTTCCTTCAATTCCGGAGAAGTGGAATCTGTCGGATATCCTATGGTACTAACTGGTTCACCAGCTTTATAGCTACGATGTTCTGCAAGAGGAGTAAAAGTAGCTGCCTTATTTGGACTTGCAATCGAAAGTGGAACTGGTGCTACTACTAAAGCTAGATCATTCTTAATTCCTTCACCAAACTTTTCTTTATTCCAAAAATGAATATCCTTTTCCTTGAACAAAACCGTATTTCCTGAAGTTGGCAAAGAATTGTTCTTAGCAGTATTTGAACCTACATTGTAATAAAACTTAGTAGTATCACCGCCACGAATAGAACCTGCATTGGTATCTGCATCCTTGACTAAGAAATTATGAGCTACTGTCAACATAATATTTGGAGCTACAAAGATTCCAGATCCAGAATTGAGATAACGTTGGCTACCTCCACCTGCTAAAGGTGAACTGAAAATTGTATAAACCATAGCAGCTGAGGTAGCTGGCTGGCCTTCATAATTAATACGTTTCAGATCTTGGCCACCATTGATAATGGCTCTATTTTCTTTTTCGCCTTCAGTTGGAGCTACTTCCGTAGGTTTCAAGATGCTCTTTGTCTCTACCTGTGGACTTTCTTTTTCTGATACAATAGCTGCAGTATCCACTTTTTTTACTGGAGTATCAGGATAGGCACGGTCAGGGATTTCTTCAGGGAGTACATCACCAGCCACTTCAGCAGTTTTAGCTTCCTCTGTTGCTTTCTCGGCAGTAGGCTCTGTTTTTTCAGTTACTTCTTCTTTAACTGTTTCTACTTTTTTATGATCTACATCTGCCACTTCTTTTGATTGACCGTCAACTTCAAGTTTTGATTCTGTCACAAGTTCACTAGCCGCAACATTCCCAGATGCAAAAAAAGCAAGACCGACTGCTACAGAAGCAACACCAACAGTCAGTTTACGAATACTAAAGATTCGACCTTTTTCTAAAAAATATTGTTTCATCAAATACTCCTAATCTCCTAGAGCAGTCAGCTACTGCCCGAGCCCAGCTTTAACTGGTGACATTCTTATTTTTATTTACTATTTAAAAACTCCTTCCAATAAACTCTTTATTTAGACCATTACAAGCACTAAGAAATCGCTTACATTTCTTTAGATAAAATAACGCTTCTAATAGCTGTTTTTCGTCATACTAAGTATACTATATTATAATAAAAAAACAAAGTTTTTTTTATGCTTTTTACTACTTTTTTACTTTATATTTTTTGACAGTCTATGGCTAAGGACAGATGAGTATAACGTCCCATTAATATAAAAAGAGGTAAGATGTGTACCTAAAAGATTAGACAGAAAAAATCTAACTTTTAAAAGTCGGTACCTAATTTTATTTCCATTACCTCTTTTTATTTTTAAAAATTTAAGTTCTCAACTTCTCTATTATTCTCTCTTTTTCCCTATCATCAACAAGCCTAGAAACATCCCTACAAATCCTACAATTGCAATACTGGACTTATCCTCACTTCCTGTTTTAGGCAGGAGATGCTGCTGTGCCGCAGGTGCTTGATAAGTATGTTCTTGCGCTATAGCCTGCACTGCAGTAGACGGGTCAGCCTTATATTCTGTCACCTTATGCACTGCTGCTTCGGCCTCGTTGACACCATCCGCAAGAGTTGGTAGATCCGAACTAGCAGACTGTACTTCATGAGCGCCTCCTTCATAAGATGGAAGTTCTGATTTAACAGCTTCTACCGCATTAGCGCCTCCTTCATAGGATGGAACTTCTGATGTTGCGGCTTCTACCGCATTAGCGCCTCCTTCATAGGATGGAAGTTCTGATTTTGCGGCTTCTACCGCGTTAGTGCCTCCTTCATAGGATGGAACTTCTGATTTTGCGGCTTCTACCGCATTCACACCGCCTTCGAATTCTGGGACTTCATGAATAGTTCCCGGTGGATTTTCTTCGACCTCTATTTCTGGAACTTCATGAATAGCGGCTACTTCGCCGTTTACACCACCTGAGAAGTCTAGCACATCATGAACGGCTGCTTCCTCACCGTTGATGCCACCTTCAAAGACTGGATTCTCATGAACTGTACCTTCACCATTGACTGCACCTGTGAATTCTGGAACTTCATGGATTGCTGCTTTTGCACCATTTTTTCCACCAGGAACTCCTGCCCCTTCAAGACTTACAGACAAATTATGCATGCTCTCAATTGCACCATCAATGATTTCTGTAATTTCCTGACCAATATCTTCCTTACTAGCTGCAAATAGCAATGTTTTTGAATCGTACTGAGTCAAGAAGGTCGCAAAATTTCCATTTGCCAGTTTTAGAACTGGTGGCTGATTCACCAATACTTCAGAATCAAATTCTAAAGCGATGACATTTTTGCTCATCTCTACAGCATTTTTCACAGTTGCTTTCGTTGGAGCAATCCCATCCTTACTTAGGAAATCCCAGTTGAATTTCTTATAGGACAAGGTATATTCATTTTGGTTGTTATCTGCATGCTCATAAAGCAAACCAAATTCACCATTTCCAAGATCTTGCAAGGAGTTATAAGCAAATTTACCACTTTGAATTGGATTATGCTTGAGCCAAGTTAAATCTCCATTCGCTTCCACACGTGCTACGTGCACCAAACCATTGTATCGTCCAGGTCCACCTGCATTACTGAGGACGATATACTCCTTGCCATTTTGTACAGTGTGTATAGCTGACATTTGAACATAGACATCTTTGACATCCGCATAGCGCTTCACATCTTTTTCCCAAGTTGCTCCACCATCTTTACTTGTAGCAACTTGAAGATCACCTGTCAATCCGCGCATGAAGAGTTTGAGATCTCCATTATTCAACTGAACAACGGTTGACTCCGTATTTTGAGCACCTGAATTATTCATAGTTGAAGAGTGAATTGTTTGGTTACCTACCGGACGGTTATCATTGACAGCTTCCCCTGCATGCCAAGTTTCACCATGATCATCTGAGTAAATGACGCGCGAAGACTGAGAACCACCTAGGTAGGATACATTATTTGTCGTGTAGGCAGGGATAACAAGACGTCCTTTATGAGGTCCTGAGTGTAAGGCAATACCTGTACCAGGTCCTGTTCCTAAGAAATGCATCCAGTCCTTACGAATACCGTATGTAATATCTTTTGGTGCAGACCAAGTTTTTCCATCGTCATCACTATAAGACATCCAGAGATAGTTGGTGTTTGAAACTCTAAAGATATTCTTGTCGCTATAATCGAAGTAGACATTACCAATCAGTTCTTCACCTTTATACAAATCACCCTTATCACTATAGGCTGGTTTCTTAGGATCAACTACAACACGGTATTCTGTCTTTCTATTTTCGGGGTCAAAAACCTCACCATTTTCACGAATTGTATAATGTCCTGCTTCACCTTTTTTATACAGAACTTGGTAAACCTTATCCCCAATTTGCTCATAGGCTTGCGGTGCTTTTCCTGGTAAATCTCTAACCGCTTCACCTTCTACAAACATATCAAAAATAGAGAAGATTCGCTTAGTTTTCGGATCTTGGACTAGGGCCATGTCGATATTAACTGGTGATCCCGCATGAGCTCTTCTAGCATTCTCATTATCACGAGGATTTGAGATGACGATTCTATCTCCCCATGTTTTGCCCTTATCATCACTACGACGAACAACCATACCGATATCGCCCCAGTCAGAGTGATGCAAGCGTCTCTCATCTGCACCAGCAATCAAGGTTCCCTTATCCGTTTTCAGCAGGGCTGGAATACGGTAGCTTGCAATACCATCTTTATTTGGCTTGCGGTTCTCACCACCTTCAAAAACATCCAGTTTATCCGTAACTTCTGCTCCTTCAGGAAGTTTCTTCTCCAACTCTCCTCTTTCAAAGAGCTGACTACGTTTTTTAACTTCTTCTGGTGAAAGGGTCCGATCATAAACCGTTAGATTACGGACTTTAAGATTAGCGCCCCAGAAGTTTTTGCCTGTACGTTTTGTTGTACCGATTTGCACATGGTTGACATCTGGCATATCTTGGATGAAACGACCAGATTGAGGACTTGTACGAGACAAGACACCATTTACGTAGAGGCGCACCTTACCATTTGGTTGGTCTGCATTGGGTCTCTCAACTGTAAAGGTTACAGAATTCCACTGACCTGGTTTAATCTTCAAAGGAGCATTTTTATAATCACCATAAAATTGGTTCCCATTGGCATCCCGACCTTCAATGATAGCTGTGTTATCAAGAATGGCCATGGTGAAGTATTCATTTACTTTGGTATCACTAGAAACTGAAAAGAGGTTGTAAAAACGTGGAGCAGATGCATCTGGCTTAAACTCCATATGAATAGTCGCATTTTGAAGTTTTTTAAGCTTGCCGAGCTCCTCCTTCATATCAACTCTTTGCCCGTTTGAAGGATTTGTTTCAACATCTTCCTTCTCTATGACAGTATTGGCATTTTCCAACTCTCTGGCATAAAAATCACGCGGAATGTTTCCAACTTCTTCTTTGTCTTCACTCTCTGTAGCTGGATTTTCGTTTGATGCTTCTGTTTCTGCTGGTTTTTCAGACCCTGGGTTTGCTTGCAACTCTTCACGGCTCACTTCAGTTCCCTTATCCGTTGCTGTTGACAATTTGTCTGCGAGTTCCTTATCTAGATTCGTCAGATTTCCTGTCTCTACTTCCTTAGGCAATTCTGGCAAAGATTGCCCTGCTGTTTCACCACTCGTTGATGCTGCCTCTTGAGCCAAAGCAGGTGTAGCACCAAAAACAACCGCTCCAATCACTACTGAAGCTGCCCCTACTGCAAATTTTCGAATTCCGTATCGTTGTTTTCTATCAAAATGTCTCTGATTCATATTTTACCTCTCATTTTCTAATTCGGTAAAGCGCTTTCTTTTTGACTTAAAATTTTTAGCCACTAGGACTAGACAATTCCAAAAGAAACTAAACTATTTAATGGAAATTTCCATTATTTTTAATTTAAACAATCTTGCATAGCGTACAGTTCAACTTTGCAATACGTCATGAAAGACATTTTACTCCTTTCATATTTTATCTTAACCTTATTATATAATAAATATTTTCAGTTTTAGACTTTACAATAGACAATAGATTCTACTTTCAAAAATAGTTAAAAATTCTAAATTATTTGAAACTAGTTTCAATCATAGTTCACATCAAAACAAAGTCTGAATGACAACATCCGATACCGGAATAATACTCTTCGAAAATCTCTTCAAACCACGTCAGCTCTATCTGCAACCTCAAAACAGTGTTGTGATCAACCTGCGACTAGCTTCCTAGTTTGCTCTTTGATTTTCATTGGGTATGAGTATAAGAGCTAATAAACATTTTTCATAATAAAACGCATAATATCAAGGACTCAGCACTGAACTGCACCCCAAAA
>NZ_VMNE01000030.1:0-13581 GCF_013277565.1 Streptococcus sp. k-90
ATAAGTTAATTTCATAATAAAAACACCCCAAAAGTTAGATTTTTTCTGTCTAACTTTTGGGGTGCAGTTCAGTGTTGAAAACTTGATATTATGCGTTTTATTGTGGGAAGATTTACTTCATTTTCTCCTGAAATTGAGTTTTTGCCGAGCCTCTTTTCGTTAAAAATAAATGAAAACCGATAACCACTGCCCATCTGTGCTTAGTTTCATCTCTGCACCGAGAAGATGGCATAATTCCTCAGTGATATAAAGGCCTAAACCAGAGGATTCTTCCGTGTCTGATAGATTTTCAGAATAAAAACGATTACTGAGATTTTCTATTCTTTTGATGGGCTGTTTAACAAGGTTTGCAATCTCTAAGACAAGCTGTTCCTTTTCCTTTCTCAAAGATAGACGTGCTTCTTCCTTGCCATGTTTGAGGACATTTCCAAGCAGATTTTGTAAAATTCGATCCAGTAAATCTTCATCAGTCCTCATTTTCAGACCAGTTTCAACCTCAAAATCAAGCGTGATATTTGCCGCCTGAAAAACATCATAATAAGCCAGAGTCTTTTTGGTGATAAAAGCTGAAAAATCCACTTCTTCCAGTTTCGGTTTGACAGCTCCTTCCATCAAACGACGGTATTCTAGGAGAGCCTCCAAACGTTTGGAAACTAAATCAAGATGCTGGGCGATTTTTTGTAAGGTTTCTGCTTTGTCTTCAGGAGATTTTATCAATTGTTGGGTGTAGCCTGAAGCGATAGTCAGAGGCGTCCGAATATCATGGGCGATATTGCTGATGGCCATATCCAGAGTCTGCTTTTCCCTTTTCATAACCAATCGAGACTGCTCTACTTCCTGAAATAGATTCTCAATCTGCTGGTAGAGATGTAAAAAATGTTTGGAAAAAATACTGATTCCGACTCTTTTCATACTACCCGTGAGAATCTTGTCTTCAATCTGTTGACTCAAGTTTTTAAGTGCTAGATGGTAGCGAATTAATAGAATCGATAAAATAATTAAGAGTACCAGTAGGATAAAGATTATCATGTAGGTCATTGCTTGTCTCCTTTTAATCTTACCCCAACTCCCCAAATGGTTTCAATATATTCTTGATTTGGGTCAAGCTGGTTTAATTTTTTACGAAGATTACTCAAATGCGTATTGAGGGTATTATCTCCAGGTAGGTAGCTATCCTCCCAGACCAATTCATAAAGTTCTTCTTTTGTAAAAATTTTCTTAGGATGTTTAAGGAGAGTTTGGAGAATCAAGCATTCTTTCTTGGCAAGGCGAATCGTTTCCTGACTATTTTTGATTTCAAAACTTTCTGCATCAAACTGGATATTTTTCAAGTTTTGTGGCAGATTTTCAGTTTTTACTATTTTCACAGGCTGTTTTTCTGCACTTTGGCGTAGTTGAACAGTAACTCTAGCAAAGACTTCGTCCAAATCAAAAGGTTTGACTATGTAATCATTGGCACCGTCTAAAAGGTATTGGCTGATAAGTTTTTTATCGCTCAAAGCCGTTAGCATAATGACTGGAGTTTGACTTTGTTCCCTGATAGCTTTTAAAACCTGATCCCCATTTTTCCCAGGAAGCATGATGTCTAGCAAAACGAGGTCAATCCCACCTTGGTCAAAATGCATGATTCCTTCTGTACCAGAAAAGGCTTGAATTACCTCATGCTCCTCAGTAAGAAGTGTTCGCAAAATTTCTTGAATGTCACTATTGTCTTCAATAACCAATATTCTAGCCATAAATACCAACCTTTCTGCAACTATTATAGCATGTTTTATTGATAAAGCTTAAATAGAAAAGCTCCTCGCATTAAAGCGCGAGAAAGCCTTAGAGGGTTAAAATATAAAGTTCACTTCCTAGATGACCTAGTATCCCTATAGTTGCTAGTGAAAACGAGTCTAGCAGAATGAATCTCTCATTTCTCCCCTACTAGTCCGTAATGCGTTGATACATTTCGGGTCTTCTATCTCGAAATAAACCCCAGTTTAGGCGTTCGCTTGCTCCCTTATCTAGGTCATAAGTTGCTAACAGAACAGCTTCAGCTTGTCTTTCAGCTAGCTCTAGAATAGCTCCTGTTTCATCCGTCATAAAGGAGGAACCGTAGAAGTCAAGACTGGAACTCTGTCCGCCATTTTCCTCACTTGGTGTGACTTCCTCTAATCCATAACGATTGGCTGCGATGACTGGAACAATATTTGCTGCTGCGTGTCCTTGCATGGTACGTTGCCAGTGACCACAACTATCTGTATCCAAAATTGGCTCTGAACCGATGGCTGTTGGATAAAAGAGCAATTCAGCACCATTTAACGCAAGACAGCGCGCTGTTTCAGGGAACCATTGATCCCAACAGATACCGATCCCAATCTTGGCATAGCGAGTATTCCAGACCTTGAAACCAGTGTTACCAGGCGTGAAATAAAATTTCTCTTGATAATAATGATCATCTGGTATGTGGGTCTTCCGATAAACGCCCAGCACTTCCCCATCTGCATCAATGACAGCAATAGAGTTATATAAGACATTGCCATCTTTTTCATAGAAACTGATTGGTAAAACTACCTTTAGCTCCTTGGCAATGGTTTTAAAATGCTGAATAGCTGTATTGTTTGTCACCGACTGGGCATGCTGGTAGTAGTCATACTGACGTTCCTGACAAAAGTATGGACGTTCAAACAATTCGGGTAAAAGAATAATTTGTGCGCCTTGTTCTGCAGCCTGACGTACTAAACGCTCTGCTGTTTGAATATTTGTTGCCACATCCTTAGCGCATTGCATCTGAATGGCTGAAACTTTTACATTTCTCATCTTTTTCTCCTATTCTGGGATTTGTTGGGTGATACAATGAATATTTCCACCACCTAAGAGAATATCTCTGGCTGGTATTCCGACAACTTTACGGTCTGGGAAACACTTACTGAGGATATCTAAGGCTACTTGGTCGTTTTTATCCTGAAACTGTGGCACTAAAATAGACTTGTTGGCAATATAGAAATTGACATAGGAAGCAGCAAGTCGTTCACCAGCGTATCGCTCTTCTTCTCCTTCTTCGTAGGAATAACCAGGAAGATCTTCTTCTGTCACAACTTGTCGAACTGCAGGGATAGGCAATTTATGAATGGTGAAGTGACGACCTTTTGCATCTGTCTCTTGCTCTAAGAGTTCGAAATCTGCTTTTGACATGGCATATTGAGGATCGCTTTTGTCGTCTGTCCAAGCCAAAACAAGCTCAGCAGGACCAACGAAGGCTGCAACATTGTCAACGTGTTCATTGGTTTCATCCTGATAAATACCATAAGGAAGCCAAATAACTTTTTCAGCTCCAAGGCTGTCTAATAAGGTGTTTTCGATTTCCTCTTTACTGAGATGAGGATTGCGACCAGAACTAAGTAAGCAACTTTCAGTCACGAGAATAGTTCCTTGACCATCGCTATGGATTGCTCCGCCTTCTAGGACAAAAGGTTTGGCATCATAAACAGGCATTTCCAAGGCCTCAGAAAAACGACTGGCTACTTGGTCATCTGCTTCATAATCTTGATACAGACCATCATAGGTTCCTCCCCAAGCATTGAAAGACCAGTCTACTGCCAACTTTTCTCTTTTATCATTTATGAGAATGGTCGGACCTGTATCACGCGCCCAGGCATCATTGGTGGGAATGTCTAGATAAATAACGCTATCTCCAAGGTAGTCTTGGGCTTCAGCTAAGTAATCTTGCTCCACCAAAAGATAGACTCTTTCCCCTTCTGCTATGGTTTTGATAATCTGGCTAAATGCTCTTTTAGCAGCTTTACCTTGAAAAGGCCATGATCCTGGTCTTGTTGGCCAGATCATCAAGGTACCATGATGGGGTTCGTACTCTGCTGGCATGCGATAGCCTAATTTTTTGGGACTGTTTATCATGATAATCTCCCTTTAAAGTCTTGATAGCCAAAGGCTTTGACTAAGCTACAGTCTCCCTGTTCGTCCATGAGATAGAGACTTGGCAATCCAATACCATTAAAGGTATTATTTTTAACAAATGAGTAAATAGCCATATCTTCAAAATAAAGTCTGTCGCCAATTTGAATGGGACTCTCAAAGCTATAATCACCAATCACATCACCCGTTAGACAGGTATTGGAAGAAAGTCTATAGGTATGGGCTTTTTCCTGTGCCTCAAAGCCATTTCTCAAAGGTGGACGATAGGGCATCTCAAGTACATCAGGCATATGGCAAGTCGCAGAGGCATCTAAAACCAAGATTTCCATACCGTTTTCTACAATATCCAAAACTTCTGTTGCCAAATAGCCAGCATTAAGAGCAATAGCTTCACCCGGCTCGATATAGACTTCAAGATTGTAAGTTTCTCGGATTCGCTTAATCTCAGAAATCAGCAAATCCACATCATAATCTTCTCTTGTGATGTGATGACCACCACCCATGTTGAGCCATTTAACTTGATGTAAGTAGGGACCAAACTGCGCTTCTACTGCTTTCAAAGTTGTCTCTAAATCATCTGAACCTTGCTCGCAAAGGGTATGAAAATGAAGTCCATCCACCAAATCCACCAAATCACTAGGAATTTTATCTAGTGTCACACCAAAACGAGAACCTGGTGCACAGGGGTCATAGAGCGCGTGATCACCCTGAGTTGAACATTGGGGATTGAGACGTAAACCAACACTGATACCAGCATCTCGACAACGCGAACCGTGTTTACGCAACTGTCTCTCAGAATTAAAGACGATATGGTCCGTTATCTCCAGCAATTCCTCCAAGTCTGAATCCTTGAAAGCTGGCGCAAAAACATGGACTTCGCCAGGAAATTCTTCCCTTGCCAATTTGGCTTCATAAAGTCCACTAGCTGTCGTACCAGACAGATACTGGCTAATCAAGGGATAGGTTTTGTAGAGGGAATAAGCCTTCTGGGCAAGCAAAACTTTGCAACCTGCTTTTTTTTGAACTTCATGAAGAATTTTACAGTTAGATTCTAAACGGGCTAAGTCAACGACATAGGCTGGTGTTGGTACTTGTTCTAGCTTCATTAGTCCACCATTTGTGGATTTTCAACCACAACCCAAGGCAAACCATACTCATTCAAAGCTTCCATGAATGGATCTGGATCCAATTCTTCAAGGTTGTAAACTCCTGGTTGTTTCCAAGTACCGTTCATAACCAATTTTGTCCCTATCATGGCTGGAACTCCAGTCGTGTACGAAATGGCTTGCGAACCAACTTCCGCGTAGCATTCCTGATGATCGCAAACATTGTAGATGTAGATGGTCTTTTCAACACCATCCTTGACACCTGTAAAGATACATCCGATATTGGTTTTACCAACTGTACGTGGTCCAAGGCTAGCTGGATCTGGAAGCAAGGCTTTTAAGAATTGGATTGGAACAATTTCTTGGCCGTTGAAGTTAATAGTATCTGTACGGAGGAGTCCAACATTTTCAAGACATTTCATGTGCGTCAAGTATGATTGACCAAAAGTCATAAAGAAACGAATGCGTTTGACACCTGGAATGTTCTTGGCCAATGATTCAATTTCTTCATGATGAAGGAGATACATGTCTTTTTGCCCAACCTGTGGGAAATCGTACTCGCGCTTGATAGACATGGCTTCAACTTCGACCCATTTCCCATCTTCCCAGTAAGAACCTGGCGCAGAAACCTCGCGTAGATTGATTTCTGGGTTAAAGTTGGTTGCAAATGGATAACCGTGGTCACCACCATTACAGTCTAAAATGTCGATATAGTGGATTTCATCAAAGTAGTGTTTGAGAGCATAGGCTGAAAAGACACTAGTCACACCTGGGTCAAAACCAGAACCAAGAAGAGCGGTCAAGCCAGCTTCTTTGAATTTCTCCTGATAAGCCCATTGCCATGAGTAGTCAAAGTAGGCTGTAAAACCAAGTTTCTTGCAACGTTTTTCATAAATAGCACGCCACTCAGGGTCTTCTGTATCCTCAGCCTCGTAGTTGGCTGTATCGATATAGTGAACACCTGTTGCCAAGCAAGCATCCATGATGGTCAAGTCTTGATAAGGAAGGGCTACGTTTAAAACAGCTTCTGGCTTATAGCTTTCAATCAGGGCAATCACTTCTTCAACCTTGTCAGCATCAAGAGCAGCTGTCTCAATCTTTGTACTTGTTTTGCCTTCCAGTTTAGCCTTCAAGTCATCACATTTTGACTTGGTACGGCTAGCAATCATAATTTCTGTAAAGGTTTCGCTATCTTGACAAATCTTTGAAATAGCAACTTGGGCAACGCCCCCACATCCAATAACTAGTAAACGACTCATTTTTTTCCTTCCTCTTCTTCTAAAATGTCCTCAACATACTTGGGCAACATAAAGGCACCCACGTGTAAGTTTGCAGTATAGTATTCTGTGAAAAGCTGGCGTTTTTTCCAGCCTTCCTTGTCAAAATCTTTGACAGGGTGGTATTTTTTCGATGCAAATCCAAACAACCAATAGCCAGCTGGACTGGTTGGGATGTGGGCTTGGTAGACCCGACTAATTGGAAAGGCTTGATTAACCTTACGGTGCATGCTTCGGCAAGCCGACTCATCTTCGTCAAAGAAAGGACTACCATGCTGGTATATCATGATACCGTCCTCTTTCAAGGCTCTGTAACTATTTCCGTAAAATTCCTTGGTAAAGAGCCCTTCCGTATGTCCAAATGGATCTGTCGCATCGTTGATAATGATATCGTAATCATCTTCGCAGTTTCGCAAAAAGCGTAGCCCATTTTGATAGTAAATGGTAACACGAGGATCATCTAACCCTGCAGCAAAATCTGGGAAATACTCACGACAGACTTCAACCAACATCTCATCTGGTTCCACGATATCGATTTGCTCCAGTTCAGGATAGAGTGTTAATACTTGGGCAACACCACCGTCACCACCCCCTATTACCAAGACTTTCTTGGGATTTGGGTGCACAGCCATGGGAACATGAACGGTCATTTCATTGTAGACAAAATCATCTGCATCTGAGAACAAGACGTGCCCATTTAAAATCAAAATCTTTCCAAAAGCTGGCGTATCCAAGACTTCGATATCCTGCCATTCACTTTTTCCAGCGTAGAGTTGCTTGGCTGTTCTCAGGGACAATTTCACATCTGGAGTATGAACTTCAGAAAACCATAAATCCATCTAGTTCTCCTTTCTCTTAATGACGTTGATGTGATTGACCTCTGGATCTTCCGTCCCTTGGAGGGAGCAACCACGTTCCTTAGCAAATTGGATATAGTCTACAATTTCACGTGTAATGCGTTCACCAGGAGCCAAGATAGGAATCCCTGGAGGATAGCACATGACAAATTCCCCACAGACCTGTCCAACAGATTCGTCTAAAGACAAACTTTTTCTCTCTGAATAGAAGGCTTCTTGTGGAGACAGCACTAACTCGGGCTGAATATATTCTCCTGCTATCAAGTCCTTCCCATCTCTCGAGTAAAGTCTCTTGATGTCAGCTAGAGCACCTACCAAGCGCTCGATGTCTTGGATGCGGTCACCAATCGAAATATAGGCCAAGATATTGCCGATATCACCAAACTCGATCTGAATGTCGTATTCATCTCGTAGGAGGTCATAAACCTCAATACCTGTTAAGCCAATACCCTGAGTGTAAACTGACAGCTTGGTCACATCAAAATCACAGACCGACACACCATCTATTAACTCTTTTGAGTAGGCATAGTATCCACCGATAGCATTGATTTCACGACGAGCATACTCTGATAGTTCAATAACCTTCTCAAAGGATTCTTTACCACGAAGGGCCAAATTGCGACGTGAAATATCCAAACTAGCCATCAACAAGTAAGAGGCGGATGTTGACTGGGTCAGGTTGATTATCTGACGAACGTACTCAGGATTCATCTGCTCTCCAATTAACAGAATCGAACTTTGGGTCAAACTCCCACCAGACTTATGCATAGAAACCGCCGCCATATCAGCCCCTGCATCCATAGCAGAAATTGGAAGTTTATCAGTAAAATGCAAATGTGCTCCGTGGGCTTCATCTACTAAAACCATCATACCAGCTTCATGAGCCATTTCTGTCAACCCCTTTAGGTCTGAACAGATTCCGTAGTAAGTAGGATTGTTAATCAAAATGGCCTTAGCATCTGGATGGTCCTTTATGGCCTGTGCTACTCGGTCATTTTCAAGACCTAAAGCGATACCAATCTTAGGATTTACACTCATCTCGATATAGATGGGAATAGCACCACATAGAACCAACGCATTAATAGCAGATTTGTGGACATTACGTGGCAGAATAATCTTATCTCCAGCCTTGCAGGTTGACAGAATCATAGTCTGCACCGATGAGGTTGTTCCACCAATCATGAGAAAAGCATGGCTAGCCCCAAAAGCATCTGCAGCCAGCTCCTCTGCATCTCTAATAATCGAAATAGGATGGCCAAGATTATCCAAGGGTTTCATCGAATTGACATCAATGCCAACACATTTTTCACCTAGCAGTTCGACAAGTTCTGGATTTCCCCGTCCACGCTTGTGACCTGGAACATCAAAGGGAACAATCCTTTTCTTGCGTAACTTCACCAAGGCCTCATAAATTGGGGCTTGGTTTTGATCTAACTCTTTCAAGACATACTCCTTTCAATATTTTTAGGACCTTATGAAAACTAAGGAACTAAAGGTTGACTCATGAAAAAAGAGCAGGTTTTCACCTGCTCTGCAATCTTCTGACGTTTTTATGTTTGTTTCTGTTGAGTATGTCTGTTCCTGATGTTTCCTAACTCTCTAGTAGCAAATATTACGTACTTTATTGATCGTTTCACAAGATGACGTGTGCTTTCACCACACTAAAAATTTATGAATTAGGACAAACGTCCTAACATCAACTTATAAAAGTAGGCTTTTAACCCTATCAATAATGTGGTTTTTCAACCACGCTTCGGCATTCAACCCTGCCTGTCCGTAGGCATTTTTTACTCGGGTTTATATTTGCTAGAAAACATCATCTCATTTTCTAAGCTTTATTACTATAACATGTTTTTAAGAACTTGTAAAGCATTTTTTGATAAAAAACAAAAATATGTTCGCAAATTGTTTAGTTTATGTAAAAATATCGATAAATATTTTCTTGTAAACGATTATAAAGTGAACAAAATGTTTATCGTATTTAATTTAAAATTTTTTATGCTATTCTATACTCTTTACCTTCGGTGTTTGATCTATCAGAGAAGATGTCGACATTTTTACATTATTAAAATCGTGCAACTTTTTTCAGATAGTTTTAAAAGATTGATTTCCTTATATTTTTCCTTTATACTGGATAAAAAGGAGAATAATATGTCAGAAACAAATCACGAAATTGATTCAAATTTTGCAGGTCGTTTAAATATCCTGCGTGCGGGCGTTCTTGGTGCCAATGATGGGATTATTTCCATTGCTGGTGTGGTTATCGGGGTTGCCAGTGCCACGACCAATATCTGGATTATCTTTTTATCAGGCTTTGCAGCTATCTTGGCAGGTGCCTTTTCAATGGCTGGTGGAGAATATGTGTCCGTTTCAACTCAAAAAGATACTGAGGAAGCAGCTGTTGCGCGTGAGCAAGTCTTGCTAGACCAAGATATAGAGTTAGCCAAAAAATCCCTCTATGCTGCCTATATCCAAAACGGAGAATGCGAAACCTCTGCCCAACTCTTGACCAACAAGGCCTTTCTTAAAAATCCACTCAAGGCTCTGGTCGAGGAAAAATATGGGATAGAGTATGAAGAATTTACCAATCCTTGGCACGCTGCCATTTCTAGCTTTGTTGCCTTTTTCCTTGGAAGTTTGCCTCCAATGCTCTCAGTGACCATTTTCCCAAGTGACTACCGCATCCCTGCTACTGTCCTTATCGTCGGTGTGGCCCTTCTTCTCACTGGCTACACAAGTGCCAAACTTGGAAAAGCCCCAACCAAAACAGCTATGATTCGAAACCTAGCTATTGGTCTCTTGACCATGGGAGTTACCTTCTTACTCGGTCAACTTTTCAGCATTTAGAATACAAGAAATACCTCGATTTTGAAGTCGAGGTATCTTTTTTACATTTGCACAATCTTGCGATAACTTCTTGAAGTAATCATGAAAATAAGCACATAGGCGATGAGGAAGATAGCGCAGATAGACAAGGTTACAGTCAACATCATAGTCGTATCTATTACACCGATCACTTTTAAAATCAGACTAAGCATATGGTAGGCAAAGGCGAGATGTATGAAGGCAAAGAGCAAAGGAAGGAAGAAAACAGTTAAAACCTGTTTGTTGATGGTTTGCTTGATTTGCTTTTGATCTAAACCGACTTTCTGCAAGATAATAAAGCGTTCACGGTCTTCGTAGCCTTCAGAAATTTGTTTGTAGTAGATGACCAGAACGGTTCCGACCATAAAGATAATGGATAGGAAAATACCAATAAAGAAGACACCACCAAAGAGGGCACTCATTTGAGCACTAGCATCTGCTAGATTGCTACCATACACATAGCTACCTTCAGTGTTTAATTGAGCATTAAACTGATTAAGGTAGTTTTCATATTCTTCAGCTACCTTGAGTTGTTCTTCTTCACTGATATTTACATTCATACCACCGTAAAACTGATTATAGATATCCGAATCTGGGAATTGGTCCAAAAAGGCTTGTAAATTAGGTACAACAAGGTAATTGTAATCAGAAGTCAAAATATTAAACTGATTTGGGACATGGTTCACAATAAAATCTGTATTAAATTCTTCTTTTACAGAAAATTGATGATCATTTAGAGTTAGAACTTTCTGTTCTTTAACTCCCTCATTCTTGGCAAAGAGTCCAACCTCATTTCCTGATAGAGAAATTTTTTGACCAGTCATATTTTCATAATCTTTTTGGTCAAATACCATAAAAACTGTTTTGACTTGGACACGGTTTTGTCCTTTTTCAAATATGGTTAACTTGCTACCTTCTTGGTTTGCAACACCAAAGTAAGCGTAACGAAGAACTTCTTTTTCTTTGATATTATAACCTTTGTCACTTGCAAACTGGCTCAAGAGTTTGTCCAAATCTTCTTTTTCAACATTTTGTCCAGTAATCCCAAAATCATGCGGATTTAGAACTTTTTTAAAGCTTTCTGAGGCATTGAAAATACTAGTAGCTGCTGACATGGTTACCAAAACCATTGTTGATAAAATAGCGATAGTTGCTAGTCCAACCGCATTTTTCTTCATACGGAAAATCAAATTAGACACTGAGATAAGGTTATTTGGTTGGTAATAGTATTTCTTATTTTTCTTCAAGATTTGGAGGAAAACGGTAATTCCTGCATTGAACAAGAGATAAGTACCAAAGATAACCAGCAAAACAGCTAAGAAGAAGGTTGTTAAGGCTGTAAGGGGATCTTTTACAGTAACTGCAAGATAATATCCACCACCTAAACTAATCGCACCAAGAATAGTTTGGAGGGATAGGAAACGACCTTTTCTCTCACCGCTAGCTTTCTCACGTGAGAGCTGGAGGGCATTCATACGGGCGATTCGAAGAGCATTCAGGAACATGAGACCTAGAAAAATCAAACCGAAGACAACAAGTACTGTAATGACAACTTTCATCTGGAAGGTAGCGACTAGTTCTACCTTTAATTTCATCAGTTTGAGCAAGAAAGCGAAAATTAACTTGTCAAACAAGGCTCCAATACCGATACCCGCTCCAACAGTTAGAATTCCAAAAAGCACCAACTCCTTAAAGGTCATACTGATCAGATGTCGCTTCTCCAAGCCCAACATGCCATAAATTCCTAGTTCCTTGGAACGGTTCTTCATGACAAAACTATTGGCATAGAGGACGATAATGGCTGACGCAAGGGTGACGACAAACATACCAAATCCTAGAGTAGCTTGAATCGTTTCACCTCCACGGATTTCCGAAATCTTGGGATTAAAGGTTAGGGAATAAAAGAGATAGGTGACTGTGACTGCCAAGAGGACAGCCAGCGCAAAAGGATAGTAGAGTTTGCGGTTTTTAATCAAGTTCGATACCGCTAACTTATTGGTTAATCGAAACATACTAATTCACCTCGCTTGCCATGACAGTCAAGGTATCAGAGATTTCTTGGAACATCTGACGCTCTGTCTTCTCTCCACGGTAGATTTGGTTGTAAAGAATGCCATCTTTGATAAAGAGTACACGTTTAGCTCTGCTAGCTGCTGCTGTTGAGTGAGTTACCATGAGAATGGTTTGACCGCGCTCATTGATTTCATCAAAGACATCAAGTAAGGCTGCAGAGGACTTGGAGTCAAGAGCTCCTGTTGGCTCATCCGCAAGGAGAATTTCAGGTTCTGTGATGATGGCGCGTGCTACTGCTACACGCTGTTTCTGCCCACCAGAAATCTCGTAAGGGTACTTCTCTTGCAATTGGTTGATGCCTAGATTCTCAGCTGTCACCACCAATTTCTTCATCATCTCCGTAATAGGTCTTCTTGACAAGACAAGTGGAAGCAGGATATTGTCTTTAACAGACAGAGTATCTAGCAAGTTAAAATCTTGGAAGACAAAGCCCAGCTTTTCACGACGGAAACTAGAAGCTTGTGAATTTTTAATGGTTGCTGTGTCAGTTCCATTTAAGTAAACCTGCCCACGACTTGGTTTATCTAGCATAGCTAGGATATTGAGAAGAGTGGATTTACCAGAACCAGACTCACCCATAATGGCAACGTAATCACCCTTTTCTACGGTAAAGTGAATATCCTTGAGGGCTTCTACTTGGTTGCCCTGAAAACGAGTTTTATAAATTTTTTGAACGTGTTTTACATCTAAAAGTGTCATGAGAATCTCCTTTCTTAATATCCCATCAAATGAAATGTTGCTTGCATCATAGCGCATCCCAGCTGAACACGCTCGATTTCTTTGTGACTTGGTTTTCTAGTTTTCTTATGTAAGATTTGTTTCATGATGTTACTCCTTTGTTCTTTATGAGTCTAGTTTACATCAAAAAAAGACTGCTTGCCATAACCTAACCTTACAAAAGAGACTTTAATCTTACATTTTTGTAAGATTGGGGGAAATGTAAGCAAAATTACTTAGAAAATAATTTGATTTCCTATTTTTAAAATTGTAAAATATAAGTGTGAAAGAGCTTACTTTGGAAAGGAGGAAGCGGAAACTATTACTCTAGTAAGCTTACTTCGATGAAACACTATTTAATTTAACACTTGCAAGTCGTTCAACCTATAAGGAAAGAAGGTGCGCTTTATGAAACATAAAGAACATATACTCATCGGACTTCTCTATCTGCTCTCTCCATTCATCGGTCAGCTCTTAGTTGAAAAAACATACTTTATCGGTACAGAATTTACAGGTACTGCTTATGTTATTTGCTGGTTATCAGTTGTTATCAGCATCCACCATTTTTCAAAAACTGTTTTCTCTCAGCAACAAAAAGTAGATTAGAAACATGAGTTCAAAAACATGATTTTATACTCTTCTAAAATCTCTTCAAACCACGTCAACGTCGCCTTGCCGTAGGTATACGATACTGACTCTGTCAGTTCTATCCACAACCTCAAAACAGTGTTTTGAGCAGCCTGTGACTAGTTTCCTAGTTTGCTCTTTGAT
>NZ_VMNE01000031.1:0-243 GCF_013277565.1 Streptococcus sp. k-90
CATCAGCTTCTGAGTCAGCATCAACAAGTGCATCAGAATCAGCAAGCACATCAGCATCTGAGTCAGCATCAACAAGTGCGTCAGAATCAGCAAGCACATCAGCATCTGAGTCAGCAAGCACAAGTGCATCTGAATCAGCAAGCACAAGTGCATCTGAATCAGCAAGCACAAGTGCGTCAGAATCAGCAAGAACAAGCGCATCTGAGTCAGCAAGCACATCAGCATCTGAATCAGCATCAACAA
>NZ_VMNE01000032.1:0-5606 GCF_013277565.1 Streptococcus sp. k-90
TCTGTTCCTTTGTCTGCTTCTTCCTTATCAGTCAAGCCATCGCCGTCTGTATCCTTAGTTGTTGGATCTTCAGGTGAACTTGGGTCTGTAACAGTTACTTTAACTGGAACTTCTTCCTTAGAACCATCTGGGTAAGTTACAACTACTGTCGCAGGTTTTTCACCTGGTGTTGTTGTGTCTACTGGATCCTTGAAGGCTACTGTTGTACCCTTAGGAAGATCTTTCAAGTTACCGATTGAATCTTCTGCTTTTGGTTCAGTTCCTTTATCTACAGTTTGAGCTTTTGGTGTTGGCTCGTTCTTATCTGCATCTGTTGGTTTTGAACTTGGGTCTGTAACAGTTACTTTAACTGGAACTTCTTCCTTAGAACCATCTGGGTAAGTTACAACTACTGTCGCAGGTTTTTCACCTGGTGTTGTTGTGTCTACTGGATCTTTGAAGGCTACTGTTGTACCCTTAGGAAGATCTTTCAAGTTACCGATTGAATCTTCTGCTTTTGGTGTTGTTCCTTTGTTTACAGTTTGTGGTTTAGCTGTTGGTTCGTTCTTATCTGCATCTGTTGGTTTTTTAGTTACAAATTCTGACAATGGTTTCTTATCTTGAGAACCATCTTTATAAGTTACAACAAGATTTCCATCTGCATCTTTTTCGATTGATTTAATCTTAGCATCTTTATCAGCTACAGCTTGACCTTTTTTGTCTGCAAAGTTAGCATCATCGTTGTTTTGAGAGTACTCAAGTTGGACTTTTTCTTTGATTTTAGCCAACTCAGCTTCTGTTACGTTAGCTGGATCTGCTACAGTAACTTTTTCAGTTGGAGTTGCAATATCATATTTTTGAGTTTGTCCCTTAAGCATAACACGGAATGCACCTGGATCAGTTGCAGTTGAGCTACCTACTGCTTTATTCTCAATAAATGCACCATCTTTATCCGTTGCAGTTGCATAACGCCATCCTAAAGCCATACCTTCTGGATTTTCTCCTTTAGTTGCTGCCTCTAGTTTGTCTTTTGCTAAACCATCTGTCGCTGCTGGAGTACCTGAATAAGTAATGACTGCTGGGGCTTTTTCTGTCGCTGGAGTCTCAGCATTGATAACATTTGCTTTAAATCCATATTGTGTATTGATAGTATTTGCTTCACCTGCAACATCAGCAAACGCTTTGTTACCACCTTGTTTTACAGTAGCACTTGCAATTTTTCCGCTATCATCTTTGAATTTAATATCAAATGAGTTTTCTTCTCCAGCGTATACATAAACTTCTTTAGTAGCTTTATTAGAGTAAGGAATCTCTACTGTTGGTGCTACTACTGTTGTTTCTTTAGTTACAAATTCTGATAATGGTTTTTTATCTTGAGAACCATCTTTATATGTTACAACAAGATTTCCATCAGCATCTTTTTCGATTGATTTAATCTTAGCATCTTTATCAGCTACAGCTTGACCTTTTTTGTCTGCTAAGTTAGCGTCATCATTGTTTTGAGAGTACTCAAGTTGAAGCTTCTCTTTGATTTTAGCCAGGTCAGCATCTGTTACGTTAGCTGGATCTGCTACAGTAACTTTTTCAGTTGGAGTTGCAATGTCATATTTTTGAGTTTGACCCTTAAGCATGACACGGAATGCACCTGGATCAGTTGCAGTTGAGCTACCTACTGCTTTATTCTCAATAAATGCACCATCTTTATCCGTTGCAGTTGCATAACGCCATCCTAAAGCCATACCTTCTGGATTTTCTCCTTTAGTTGCTGCCTCTAGTTTGTCTTTTGCTAAACCATCTGTCGCTGCTGGAGTACCTGAATAAGTAATGACTGCTGGGGCTTTTTCTGTCGCTGGAGTCTCAGCATTGATAACATTTGCTTTAAATCCATACTGAGTATTGATAGTATTTGCTTCACCTGCAACATCAGCAAACGCTTTGTTACCACCTTGTTTTACAGTGGCACTTGCAATTTTTCCGCTATCATCTTTGAATTTGATATCGAATGAGTTTTCTTCTCCAGCGTATACATAAACTTCTTTAGTATCTTTATTAGAGTAAGGAATCTCTACTGTTGGTGCTACTGCTGTTGTTTCTTTAGTTACAAATTCTGACAATGGTTTTTTATCTTGAGAACCATCTTTATAGGTTACAACAAGATTTCCTTTGTCATCTTTTGTTACTGATTGGATCTTAGCATCTTTATCAGCTACAGCTGTACCTTTTTTGTCTGCTAAGTTAGCATCATCGTTGTTTTGAGAGTACTCAAGTTGAAGCTTCTCTTTGATTTTAGCCAAGTCAGCATCTGTTACGTTAGCTGGATCTGCTACAGTAACTTTTTCAGTTGGTGTTGCAATGTCATATTTTTGAGTTTGTCCCTTAAGCATGACACGGAATGAACCTGGGTCCGTTGCGTTTGAAGCATTTGTTGCTCCATTCTCAATATATGCACCATCTTTATCCGTCGCAGTTGCATAACGCCATCCCAAAGCCAAACCTTCTGGATTTTCTCCTTTAGTTGCTGCATCTAGTCTTTCTTTTGATAAACCATCTGTTGCTGCTGGAGTACCTGAGTAAGTAATGACTGCTGGTGCATCTGCTGTCGCTGGAGTTTCAGCATTGATAACATTTGCTTTAAATCCATACTGAGTGTTGATAGTATTTGCTTCACCTGCAACATCAGCAAATGCTTTGTTACCACCTTGTTTTACAGTAGCACTTGCAATTTTTCCGCTATCATCTTTGAATTTGATATCGAATGAATTTTCTTCCCCACCGTATACATAAACTTCTTTAGTAGCTTTATTAGAGTAAGGAATCTCTACTGTTGGAGCTACTACTGGAGTTGCTGGATTTACTAGATATGCTGCTGCAATCTTATCTTTTGATCCATCAGGATAAGTGATAGTAAGATTTCCTTTTTCATCCACACTGTATTGTGAATTTGCTGGAAGACTCGGGTTAGCAGATTTCACTGCTTCGATAATCTTGTTCTTTTCAGTTTCACTAACGCCGTTAGAATCTGCAATATCTACTTTTGTACCTGCAACTGGTTCATATTTCTTAGCAGTCTCAAGGACTATTACTTTAAGTTCTCTGTATATCTTTGTTGGTTTATCTCGATTACTTGCATGAAAGACAATACTGTTAGTTCCTGCTGGCTGATCCATTGCAACAGTACCACTATATTTAGCATCACGTTGGTTAATCGTAGCTCCATTTGAAGATCCTAGGTATCCCCCTGATGGTAATACTCCTTTTATAGCTGTCGGATTTTTCTCAACTGAAAATTTCTCTAAAGCTGTAGCTTGAGCTACAACATCAACATCAATTTTATCACCAGGATATACTGTAATAGTCTCTTTACTTACTAATAGTCTAGTATCATTATTACCAGTAACCCCACCATCAATAATAGTTAATGGTGTTTTCGTAACTGTAATCGGTGCACTCTTAGCTGACTCTGTTCCACCTGCTGGTGTTGAAGTAGCTGTAATCTCTCCTTCTGGAAGACTGTTTGTAGGGTGAACAGTTGCTACACCTTGGTCGTTAGCTACCGCTTCACCGATCACAACACCATCTGTGTTGTAAAGCTTAACAGTTGAACCTGCTGGTGCTTTGATAGTCACATCCGCTGGCGTACTTGCTTTACCTGCCAAATCATTGACAATTTCTGGACCACTAGTTGTTGGTGTTGCTGCTGGATTGTTAGTCGCTGCACCTGCCGCTGGTTTGTTAGTTGCTGCACCTGCCGCTGGTTTGTTAGTTGCTGCATCTGGCGCTGGCGTGCTTGGTTTTGGTGCTTCTGGTTTTGGAGTAACTGGCTTAGCTGGTGCTACTGCTTCTTTTTCAACAATTACTTTTACAGGAACTTCTTTTGTAGATTTATCCGGGTAAGTTACAACTGCTGTTGCTCGTTTTTCACCTGGAGTTTGTGTATCTACTGCATCCTTGTACTTAACTGTTGTTCCTTTTGGAAGAGTATCTAAGTTTCCAATTGATTTTGTCGCATCTGGTTTTTGACCAACTTTTACAGTTTGATCTTTCGCTGTTGGTGTGGAAACATCAGACTGCCACATCTTTATAGGGTTAGTTGCAATGTTGGCGAAACCTGCATTGGCACCAGCAGTGGCGCTACGCATCATACCAAACACAACCTTCATATCTTTCAACTGTTCGTTAGATGTTGTTGCAGGAACTTCAGTTCTAAAACTCCATGCATAGCCATCATAACCTGAACCACCCGTAGTCGAACGATCCACAATCAAACGTTTGTCATTCAAGGCAACATTATCCAATAACTCTTTAGTTCTCGGAGAAGAATTAGATGCCGCACTCTTGAAATATCTGTCCTCCTGACCGGCAAGTTTTTCTATAGAACGACCATAGATACCACTTTCCCAACCAGAAGCCAGAGAAAAGGTATCTTTTTTGTCTAATGGTAATCCAGCAGCTGTAGCTGGTGCTGGATTTTCAAACGTTACAGAACTACTCAATGCTGAACCATCAGGTTTTGTACGTTCAAGTTTTTTAGTTTTAGGATTTAATTTACCTTGGATTGGAGAGTTATATTTTGCACGTGTAATGCTAGTTGGCATATTAACTTCTGCAGGAATTTGGATGAAATTTCGATATACATCTCCTCCATCTGTATTATACGTATTAGATAGATTTTCTGCATGATCATTATAAAAGACAAGCCAATCTAATGAAGTAATCTTCCCACTAGCGTCTTTATTATATTTAACTTTATAATTTGTAACTCTAGAAACTGCATTAACAGCGTCATCTGTAGACGTGGCTTTATTAACATCATTAAGGATATAGGTATCACTATGACCATTTGCGGCTGCATTTGTACCTTCTGAATAGGCAACTTCCGCTCTAAAAGCATTATTCTTATCTAATGCTTTACCGTTACGTGAGTCGTTAGATCCTGTGTTTTCGATTGAGTTAGATTCTGATTTTTTCTCAGTGTTTTCTGCTTTTTTACCTACAGTTGGTTGTCCGTTAGTAGTGTCTACTGCTGGAGTTTCTTTTTTCTCTACAGGTTTGTTTTTTAATTTAGTGTTCGCTGTAGTTACTAATTTGCTGTAAGCTTTTTTAATTTCTGCTTGAGTTGTTGCGTTTGCTAATGTAGCTTTTGCAGCTTCTAAGTCAGCTTTTAATACCGCAACACTCTCTTCTGTTTTGTTTTCGTATGTTCCGTTAGCTAATTTTGCTTCGATTTCTGCAATGTAGTTTTCTAGTTTAGTTTTGTCTAAAGTTTTAACTTCTTTTGCAGTTTCTCCATCAAGTTTTTCTGCTACAGCTGGTGTTGTAGCAACTTCTGGCTTGATTTCTGCTACAGCAGCAGGTGCCTCATAGGTCTTGCCATCTCCGTTCGGTGTAGGGTTAACATCCCCAGTAGTCGAGTTATTTGCTACAGTAGTTTCTGCTGTGTTTGCATGAACCACTTGAGTAGCTAAGCTAGCTCCGACCGCAAAAACAAGAGAACAACCGAATAGGAAGTGCTTTCCTTTTTTGATCATTCTCCAGTTCTTTTGCTCTGCATTTTTACGATTAAAATACATTACATTTTCTCCTTTTGATTTCTAAAAAATAGCATGTAATACACATACACATACACA
>NZ_VMNE01000033.1:0-1195 GCF_013277565.1 Streptococcus sp. k-90
TGAACTGCACCCCAAAAGTTAGACAGAAAAAATCTAACTTTTGGGGTGTTTTTATTATGAAATTAACTTATGATGATAAAGTTCAGATCTATGAACTTAAAAAACAAGGATATAGCATAGAGAAGCTTTCAAATAAATTTGGGATAAACAATTCTAATATTAGGTACATGATTAAATTGATTGATCGTTACGGAATAGAGTTCGTCAAAAAAGGAAAAAATCGTTACTATTCTCCTGATTTAAAGCAAGAAATGATTCATAAAGTCTTACATGAAGGCTGGACTAAAGATAGAGTTTCTCTTGAATACGGCCTCCCAAGTCGTACGATACTTCTTAATTGGCTAGCACAATACAAGAAAAACGGGTATACTATTGTTGAGAAAACAAGAGGGAGACCAACTAAAATGGGACGTAAACGGAAGAAAACTTGGGATGAAATGACAGAACTAGAGCGACTCCAAGAGGAGAATGAACGCTTACGTACTGAGGTAGCTTACTTAAAAAAGTTAAAAGAGCTGGAAGACAGGGACGAAGCTATACAGCGAGAAAGGCAGAGACAATTAGAGAAATGGCTTCAGGAGGATTTCGACTAGATTTACTTCTTGAAGTGGCTCGTTTACCTCGCTCAACTTACTATTATCAGTTGAAGGAACTAGATGGGCTTGACAAAGATAAAGATCTTAAAGCTGAAATTCAAGCTATTTTTACTGAGCACAAAGGAAATTATGGCTATCGCCGAATAACTCTTGAATTGAGGAATCGTGGTCATATAGTAAACCATAAGAAGGTCCAACGTCTGATGAAAATCCTTGGTTTAAGTGCTCGAATTCGCCGTAAACGAAAGTATTCTTCCTACCAAGGAGAGATTGGCAAGAAAGCAGAGAATCTCATTCAACGCCAGTTTGAAGGATCGAGACCAATGGAAAAGTGTTATACGGATGTGACAGAGTTTGCCATTCCAAATAGCACGCAGAAATTGTATTTATCGCCTGTTTTAGATGGCTTTAACAGCGAAATTATTGCTTTTAATCTTTCTTGTTCTCCTAATTTAGAACAAGTAAAAACGATGTTGGAACAGGCCTTCACAGAGAAACACTACGAGAATACGATTCTCCATAGTGACCAAGGTTGGCAATACCAACACGATTCTTATCATCGGTTCCTAGAGAGTAAGGGAATTCAAGCATCCATGTCA